>JBAVHJ010000622.1:0-1755 GCA_049685715.1 Terriglobia bacterium
GTGCGTCTCGTTAAATTGTCTGTCGATTGCCGGAGGGTAATGGGCAGTTAGAACCCTGGCAGGAATTGCCAGGAAGAGCTCATCGAGCTCGAAAGGACCACCTTGTATGAAGACTTTTAGATTAGTAGTTCTAGGAATGGTTGTGCTCGCTTCGTTGGCTGCGGTGGCACAAATGTCCTCCAACGTGTCGGTTTTCGCCACGGGCTTCAACAATCCCCGTGGTCTGAAGTTCGGTCCGGACGGCAATCTCTATGTTGCCGAGGGCGGCGCGGGGGGTAGTCTCTCAACCGTCGGTCTATGCAAGCAAGCTGCCGGCGCCGGTCCGTATACCGGCGACTTTACTGCACGCATCTCTAAGGTAGCTCCCAACGGGGCCGTCTCAACGGTTGTGGATGGTCTACCCTCCAGCCAGACCAACCCCGCTCTGGGCAACTTGGTAAGCGGCGTTGCCGACGTGGTGTTCATGGGCAACACGCTTTACGCGATTTTGGCCGGGGCGGGCTGCTCCCATGGCCTTGCCGGCACGAACAACGAGGTGCTTCGCGTGAACCCAGATGGCAGCACGGCCATGGTTGCCAATCTGTCGAGATTCCAGAAGAGCCACCGGGTCGCCAATCCCCAACCCGACGACTTCGAACCCGATGGCACGTGGTACAGCATGATCGCAGTCGATGGGGTTTTCTACGCGATCGAGCCGAATCACGGGGAACTTGATGCCATCTCGACGCGCGGACGAGTCAGCAGGGTCTTGGATATCTCGAGTATCCAGGGCCACATCGTGCCCACCGCCCTTGCTTTCGATGGCCATGATTTCTTTGTCGGGAACCTGGACACGTTTCCCATCAAGGATGGTTCATCGAAGATCATGAAGATTACGCCGGGGGGGCAGATCACCACCGTCTATATTAATTTGAGCGACATTGTGGGACTTGCCTTCGACGGGAAAGGCCGACTCTATGTGCTAGAGAACACGACCGGGAATCCGTTCCCGACGCCGGGAACGGGAAAGATCCTGCGAGTCGATGGCAAGAACAGATACAAGGAGATTGCAACCGGTTTGTCGCTGCCCACCGCCATGACATTCGGTTCAGACGGAAATCTTTATGTGTCGAACCTCGGGTTTGGTCCGCCTCCGGTTGGGGCGGGACAAGTGCTGAAAGTGATAGTACCGTGAATTGAGTTTGGGGTGAAACCGTGGACGCTTCGCCCGCGACGGAGCGTCCGCAGTTTCTAGTTTGTGTTTCCGCCCGCCGTTCGCGTCAGCGTGAAAGTGTCTTCATCTGGATCGCCACCTGATAGTTGCTGTTAACGGCGATAGCGCTCAGCCCCCTATCTTGGATGGGGTCACTGATTCCCGCTTCAACCTCATTCAAGGGTTGCTGTCAGGATGACCTACTTCCGGTACGCCGTCGGCAACGGGCCCTTCTCCAGCGTCTCGCGATTCCAGATCATGTCCTCGCGGGAGTAGTTCGCCAGCTCGAAGTCCTGCGTAAGTTCGAGCGCGTCGGTCGGGCAGGCGTCTTCGCACAGACCACAGAACATGCAGCGGCTCAGGTCGTACGTGAAGTTGGTCAGTTCCTTGCGGCGGGTCTTTTCATTGCGCTCGCTCGACACCACGATCAGGTTCTCGGGGCACGCCAGCGCGCACAGGTCACAGGAGATACAGAGGGTTTCGTCGGTATCGGGGTTCACGTTGAGCCGCGGCGCTCCCCGGTAACGTTCCGCCACCTGCGGCCGTTCCAGCGGATACTGCTC
>JBAVHJ010000623.1:0-4023 GCA_049685715.1 Terriglobia bacterium
ATGAAGATGACTCCAGCCGGCTTCTCCTGCTGTTATTCACGACCTGGGACACGCAGGAGGACGCCCAACAGTTCTACAACAGTTACCGCGTCGTGATCGATCAGAAGTATAAACGGTTGAAAGTGGTCACCGCTGAGGAGCGCAAGTTGCTTCGGTGGGACTCGGAAGCTGAACAGGTGGGGTTGGAGATTCGTGACCAGGACGTCATAGTGATCGAAGGGGCGCCCGCCTCGGACTTTGAAGCCCTGCGTACCCTCCTGTGGCAGTCAAAACGAGACCGAAGAGGACCCCCTGAAATTACGAGCAGCATCCCATGACCCACGAGAAACGAAACAGGATCGTTACCGTGTTCGGAAGCCGGTCTCCTCAACCGCACGATCCCGACTATGCTTCGGCTCTCCACCTCGGCAAACTGCTTGCTGAACGGGGCTATGCGATTTGCACGGGAGGATATACCGGCATCATGGAAGCCACATCCCGTGGGGCCCGTGAAGCTGGAGGACACACCATTGGGGTGACCGTGGAGACATTCCGCGGGACCGCTAATCCATTTGTGGTGGAAGAAATCCGGACACAGAGTCTATTTTCCCGGTTGGAAAGGCTGATTGCTCTCGGCGAAGCTTACGTGGTGTTTCGCGGCGGAATGGGGACCCTTGCGGAACTCTGCCTGGTCTGGAATCTCCTCCAAATGGGACAAGTGCCCTCCCATCGCCCGGTCTTTCTTTACGGAGGATTCTGGAATCAGTTCCTTGAGGGTTGGAAGCAGTTCACCGACACCGCGCACAAGGACTATGCCCTGCTGAATGTCGTGACCACGCCGGAAGAGATCGTCGAAGGGCTGAAGCTGCTTGCAAACTCGGAAAAGAAATAGGTCCTCTCATCGCCTTGCAAGATTCAATATGACACTACCCTTCTGACTCTTATCCAAGGATTTGTCGCTCCTCATTTACCCTTGTTAAGAAAACCGGAGACACCCTTCTTGCAGTCCTCCGTCATCCGCGCCAGGGTATTCACATCGACTCCCACCTGCAAAGCTTGTTCCCAGGGCATCCCGTCGGTGGCATAGAGAAGCGATTTTGTCAGTGCGACCGCTGAGGCGCTCAGTCGAGTGAAAGCAGACAGAAACTTCTCGGCTTCCATCTCCAGGCTCTCGTCGTCAAAAACCCGGTTGATTAACCCGATGCGTTCTGCTTCGATGGCCGTGATGGGCTCGGCGAGCACCAGCAACTCAAAGGCGCGTCTTTCAGTAACGGCACGCCGCGCGAGGGAGGAAACCAAGGCGGGGACGAAGCCGATTCGGGTTTCCGTGTACGCAAACTGTGCGCTTCTTGCCGCCAGGATGAGGTCGCAGGCGGTCGCCAGTCCGCAGCCCCCTGCCAGCGCCTTCCCTTGAACTATGGCCACAATAGGCTTAGGAGTCTTTCGCATCAGGACAATGAGGTCCATCAACGATTTGGCATCCTCCCGATTCTCCATGACGTCGAGGTGCTGAATTTTCTGGAGGACGCTTAAATCCATGCCGGCGCAAAAGTCCTTCCCTGCCCCTTTCAGCGCGATGGCCCTCACAGCCGGATTTGATGCGGCATCCCGCAGGGCCCTCTTCAACTCTTCGATGAGTTCGAAATCGAGCGCATTTCGCTTCTCTGGCCGGTTGAGGGTAATGTGTGCAGCGGAACTCTCGATCTTAAAAGTCAGCTTGTTGTAGCTCACGGGTACACGACCTTGGTTTCAAGATGATTCTGCTGATCACTCTGTCGATTTATCTCTTCGAACGAGGCGCTGTCTTAGGACGATGTCCACGAAGGAGCTGTGCAGGAACATCAATCTCCATCCGAAGTAACGCCGTGGAATAGGTCTTCCCCTGCGCGTCGGTCTTAAGTGAGACGGTTCCACCCCCGCCCAGGGATTCGTGAAGCAGAAAATTTAAAGCCCCCAGGTTGGGAATCTCAAACCGTTCCACTGGGCCTTTGCAAATGCCCCGAAAATGTTTCTTGACCCGCGTTGCGGTGACTTCTTTGACCAGGGCCGGGTAGTATTCGGGCTTCAGCGCAATGAGGCCGATATTCGCGGTATCGCCCTTGTCTCCCGATCGCGCGTGGGCCAGTTTGAGCAATTGAACTTTCATCAAATCCCCCCGGCTGTAAACGGGATGCAGGTGCTGACTCTCACAGGATTTCCACCACTGAAGCTACTTCTGCTTTCGGGATCAATGCAGGCCAGTAGGCTATAATCTCTTCAACCTTTGGGCGTCCCCCGGCGAATCCAGTGACTGTTGGCGGCCCATTCAACACGAGCGGGACGATCTCCCGCGTAAAACGCTCGACGTCGTCCCTGTTTTGTGAACGAACCCCGATGCGAAATTGAACTTCGGCAATGTCCGGAGACGAGGTCCCGGAAAGCGGGCCATGACACGCATCGACGCCCACAAACTCAGTGAGGATTTCCTCAAACTTCAAACCCATCGATTTGAGTCGTCCTCGGACCACCTTGTCGGCGACCTTCGCCTTGGCGTAGGCCTCCGGCCAGGCATAGACAAGGGTCCCCACCGCCTTCCATCCCGACGAATAACTCAATGAAACCTTATAGAACTCCGTAGCCGGTCGCCCCTGAATTCCCGAAAAACGAACGCGGTCCTTGCCATCCTGGCGCAATTGGATTGTCGTGAAATCGGCAACGCAGTCGGGAGTAATATAAGCACGCGGATCCCCCATCTCATAAACCAGTTGCTCTTTCACGGTCGGGACATCGACACGGCCGCCGGTTCCCTTGTGTTTCGTAATCACAAACGTCCCGTCTTCATAGGCCTCGATAATGGGATAGCCGATCTTTGCGAGAAGGGGAACCTTCTGCCACTGGACGAGAGAGTTGCCGCCGGTTGATTGCGCCCCACATTCCACCGTATGGCCGGCCACCGTTCCCGCTGCAAGCAGATCCCAGTCTTCCTCTTCCCAACCAAACTCAAAGGCCATGGGCGCCAAGGAGAGGCCGGTGTCCGTACAGCGTCCGGTCACAATCACATTGGCCCCTTTCCTCAACGCTTCCACAATCGGCCAGGCCCCGAAATAAACGTTGGCGCTTTGGACCTTTTCCCGAATGGCATGCAGCGACTCGCCAGTCTCCATATTCTCGAGGTTCACACCCCGGGAGAGAAAACCATCCACCCTGCCGGAAATGTCATCGCCTGCAACCGTTCCCACTTTAATCCTGTCTGACAATCCGAGTTTCTCCGCAACGCCTCGCACCGCTTCAGCACAGGCGCGTGGATTCACCCCGCCCGCATTGGCAATGATTCGAATGTTCTTCTCGACACACCGGGGCAGGATGCGTTCCACCAGGGGGAGGAAGTCCTTGGCATAACCCAGCCTGGGATCACGCGATTTTTGCTTCTGCATAATCGACATCGTGATCTCAGCCAGATAATCCATGACGAGATAATCCAGCGGGCCCCCTTCCACCAGGCGCACGGGCGCCTCCGGCCAATCGCCCCAGAACCCCTGCCCACATCCAATTCGAGTGCTTTTCAAATTATTGCTCACAACGATATACCGCCGAGTCCTCTGCGGTGAAAGGGTTCTCTATTTCGATCAAAGCACAAATTGACCAAGATGCGGGCCCGGGTTGTTCATCGCCGTCCGCAGGGCCAAATCAAGCGCCGTGCGGCTCTCCTCAGGGGCGATGATGGCATCGACGAAACCGCGCGCGGCGGCAAATTTAGCATCCAATTGATGCTCGTAATCCTTACGCACTTTTTCGATTCGTTCTTCCAGCGCCGCCTCGGGTTTCTTCCCTTCCCGTTCCAGCTTTTCGAGTTCTGTACCGAAAACGGCCTGAACGGCGCTGTCGCCTTCCATGACCGCCATCCGGCCCGTTGGCCACGAGAAAATAAAGTCCGGATCAAAGCCTTGTCCCGCCATGGCGTAATACCCGGCGCCGGAGGCATGATTGAGCGTAAGAACCAATTTCGGAACCCCCGCACAGCTCATGGCCTCTACAAAACGGGCTCCCGCCCGGATAATTCCAGAT
>JBAVHJ010000624.1:0-6877 GCA_049685715.1 Terriglobia bacterium
GTTCGAGCCATCGCCATTAGCCCTAATGGACGCTGGATGGCATCTGCAAGCGGGGACGATCCCATCCGGATCTCGGAAGTGGCAAGTGGCCGTGAGCTCTATACCCTGAAAGGGCATACAGGGACGGTCTTGACCGTTGCTTTCAGCGTCGAGGGACAACGGCTTTACTCCGCCAGCGATGACAATAGCTATAACGTCTGGGATGTCACAACCGGAAAAGAGATCTTTTCGAATCATCCTGAAGGCGACCACTGAAGTATGACTGGCCTGAGGACAGATTCGTGGAGCCCATGTCCTTTCTGTCATGGCCGTTTCCATCTTTTCGCCGCGTGCCCCCCGAGCCCTCTTCTTGGCAGGTTCTTTTGATTGTGGATGACAGAACGAGGGTCTCCAATTCTCCAACCCACAAACCTGGGCTTCTGGTCTATCTGTTTTCCAATTTGGGAAAACTGTTGACTCGTGTTTATGAAGCGTCTAGCATTCTAACTGGTTAGTGTAAACAATACACTTATATGGGGCTTCCCTAAGGAGTGAAGCAGGCGTTGACTTTCCGGCACACCGGGGCGAGTCCGTCGTGCCAAAAGGAATTGAACATGGAGACCGTGACGGGTGGCCATCAGGCATTGCTTGTGGATTTATATGAGCTGACCATGGCCGCGGGATATTTCGAAAACGAGGTCAATTACCCGTCCACGTTCGAGCTCTTCGTGCGGGAACTGCCGAAGAATCGATCGTACCTGATTGCTGCGGGGTTGGAGCAGGTCGTGGATTATCTGGAGACTCTCCGGTTTCAAAGCGACGAAATTGAGTTCCTTCGTTCTCATCCCACCTTCGCGCATGTCAGGAAAGAGTTCTTTGATTACTTAAATCACTTCAGATTTAGCGGGGATCTATGGGCGATGTCCGAAGGAACGCTGGTCTTTCCCGAAGAGCCGATTTTACGTGTCTCCGCCCCGTTGATTGAAGCGCAGATAGTCGAGACCTTTCTACTCTCCATGATCAACTTCCAAACAATGATTGCCACCAAAGCAACTCGGGTAGTTGCCGCTGCAAAAGGGCGAGGCGTAATTGAATTCGGAACTCGCCGTGCCCACGGGCCGGAAGCCGGGGTGCTGGCTGCCCGTGCAGCGTACATTGGGGGTTGCGTGGGCACGTCCAACGTTTACGCCGGATTCCGGATGGGAATCCCGATTTACGGCACCGCAGCCCATTCCTGGACGATGACCTTCGAAAGTGAAGAAGAAGCATTTGAAAAATATAGCAAGGTTTTTCCGGATTCCGCCCTGCTGCTCATTGACACCTACGATACGGTGGAGGGAGCGAGGAAGGCTGCGCGCATGGGCCACAGGGTCAAAGGGGTCCGCATCGACAGCGGGGACCTGCTCAAGATGAGCGGAGAGGTGCGCAGGATTCTTGATGATGCCGGGTTGATCGGGGTCCAAATCCTGGCTTCCGGCGACCTCAATGAATACAAGATTCGCGATTTGGTGAAACGCGGAGCCCCGATCGATGTTTTCGGAGTCGGCACGGACCTGGCCACCTCGCATGATGCCCCAGCGCTGGGCGGTGTTTATAAGCTGGTAGAACAAACGGTGGAAAACTCTCCCCGATATCGCATTAAGCTCAGCGCTCAGAAAGCGACCTATCCCGGTAAAAAGCAGGTGTTTCGGTTTACGAATGCCCGGGACCAGTTTGACCACGATGTCATCGCTCGAGAAGACGAAACGGCTCAAGGCATCCCTTTGCTGGAACGCGTAATGACAGCAGGCCGTCGGTTGGCGCCGTTGCCCACTCTGGACACTGCCCGCGAGCATGCCGCCTTAAATCTCTCCAGTCTGGATGAGCGCTATCGATCGTTCGACAATCCTGCTGCCTATCCTGTGACCAAGAGTCCGGCTCTGGAGGAGCTCTTTCAGAAGACGAAAAATAACTTTCCAGGCGAGATTTTGAAAGATACGACGGCTGAAGACAAGCTCTCGCGGAATTCGGCGGGAGCCAACGATTCGAAGGGAGGTCCCACGTGATGAATAGTGATTGGGTATTTGTCGACATCGATACGCAATACGATTTCATGATGCCCGACGGACGCCTTTATGTTCCCGGGGCCGAAATCCGGATACCCAATCTCAAGCGTCTCACCGACCTGGCCGTTCGGCACGGCATCCCGCTCCTCTCGTCGGTTGACGCGCATACGCCCGACGATCCGGAATTCGAGCAGTTTCCTCTGCATTGTGTGGCGGGAACCTCCGGGCAGAGGAAGATTGCGGAGACCTTGGGAAGGAAGCCGCTGGTCGTCAGCGATGCACCATCGGCTTGGAGGTCTTTGGAGCGGGCCGATGCTGACCAGATCATTCTCGAGAAGCAGAAATTTGATGTTTTTTCGAATCCTTGGGCCGAGGCGCTGATTGCCAAAATGAAGGGCCGCCGGTTCGTCGTGTACGGCGTAGCGACGGATTATTGTGTCAAAGCGGCGGTGCTGGGATTGCTGGAGCGTGGAAATGCTGTTTTCCTGGTGGATGATGCCGTGGCGGCCGTCGTCCCTGAGAGCGGGGTGGCTGCACTTGAGATGATGCACAGTCGCGGAACGGAGTGGGTGACCACGGAAGGTATTCTTAACGAACTGGGGACCCTCGGATTACCGGCCCGGGCTTGATCGTGGGTCATGGCCCACTCCTCTTGTTGCACCCTTTTATGAATCAGAAGACAAGAAGTTACTCACGACCGGCGGTGACTGTTGACGTGGTGCTTTTTACCGTGCTCGAGGACCATCTCAAGGTCCTGCTGATCCGGCGAAAAAACCCTCCATTTCAAGGTCGATGGGCAATTCCCGGCGGCTTTGTCGGCCCTCGCGAATCGCTCGAGGAGGCGGCATGGCGTGAGTTAAAAGAAGAAACCAATGTTTCCGGCGCCTACCTCGAGCAGCTTTACACCTTTGGAGCGCCCGACCGCGATCCCCGGACCCGCGTGATCACCGTTGCCTACTTCTCCCTCATTTGTGCAAACCTCGTGCATGTCCGCGCCTCTGATGACGCCCGGGACGCTCGGTGGTTTTCCGTGCGACGATTGCCCCTCCTGGCCTTCGACCACCGGAGGATCCTTGACTGCGCGCTGGACCGACTGAGAAACAAACTGGGCTATTCCAATATCGGGTTTGAACTCCTGCCTGAAAAGTTTACCCTGACGGAATTACAGCGAGTCTACGAGATCATCCTGGGGAGAAAGATTGACAAACGCAATTTCCGGAAGAAGCTGATCCAGCTGGATATCCTACGAGGGGGTCCAGAGCGACGCATGGCGGGTGTCCATCGCCCCGCTCGGCTCTATTCCTTCATGCAACAGAAGTTTTCTATCCGTAAGACGAGAGGAATCTTATTTTCATTTTGATGATTGTTTCCATCCTAGGTTGATGACGCCGGGGATGGGTGCGTTGTTAGGGCGCGTGGGAAGCATGACATGTCTGAACTGAATCGCTATTCAAGGCAAATTCTCTTTGAGCCGATCGGCCCGGAGGGACAGGAGCGCCTCCTGCATTCGCGGGTCGTCATCCTTGGGCTGGGTGCCCTGGGAACTGTCTCAGCAGAATTGTGTGCCCGGGCAGGCATCGGAAGCCTGGTTTTGGTGGACCGGGATTTCGTGGAGGAATCAAATCTTCAGCGTCAAATCCTTTTCGATGAACAGGACGCCGCAGAGCACTTGCCGAAAGCGATCGCCGCTGCGCGCAAGCTCAGGGGCATCAATTCGAAGATCAAGATCCGAGGCTTGGTGCTGGATGCGAATGCATCCAACATTGAACATCTGGTTCGAAATTCGAGCCTGCTGATTGACGGGACCGATAACTTCGAATCGCGGTTCTTGATCAACGATGCCTGCGTGAAGCTGAAGGTTCCATGGATTTACGGGGCGGCGGTGGCCAGCGAGGGAGCCGCCATGGTCATTCTTCCGGGCGTCACCCCTTGTCTTCGATGCCTCTTCGAAGATCTTCCTCCCGCGGGGAGTGCTCCGACCTGTGAGACCGCCGGGGTGATCGCCCCGGCGGTGACCATGGTGGCCAGTTTCCAGGTCGCTGAGGCCATGAAGATCCTGGTCGGAGAGTTGGACCGCGTCTGTCGTGCGTTCCGCTCTTTTGATGTTTGGAGGAATACCTTTCAGGAGGTGGATCTAAAGGGGGCGCGGGAGGGAAAAGGATGTGTAGCATGCGGGAGCGGCCGTTTTGAGTTCCTGGAACCCCAGGGGGTCTCCCGGACCCATCGATTATGCGGCCGCAATGCGATCGAAGTCCTGCCCGCCCAGCCTTTGCAGTTGTCGCTTCCCGACCTGGAGAAAAAGCTCTCGGCTGCCGGAGCGGTCCAGTCGAACCCATACCTTGTCCGTTGCGTGCTTGAGGAGGTGACGCTCAACGTCTTCGCGGATGGGCGGGCCATCGTGCAAGGAACGCAAGACCCCGCTCTGGCAAGGTCCCTGTATGCAAAATATGTGGGCAATTAAGCCGGGACAGGCGAGAGAAAACCATGAAGGATCGGGGAGTGGATTACTCCGCGGCGGCAGCCGCTGCGGGAGGCGTCCCGACAGGCGCCGCCTTGGCGTACTGTTCCCTGAGTGCTTTGGTGCGCTGCTTGAGACGTTTGACCCGGCGATGCCGTCGGCGCTGGATTTCTCTTTGTCGTTCCCGCATACTCGCTCAATCCTCCTTCGAATGATGGAAATGGGGGACGATTATAACCAATTCTGTTCCGCCTGTCATTCCTTGATTTCATCCGCCTCCCGCTGCAGGAAAAAAGTGGCTTGACAGGGGAGGATCCGACGGTTATCATTATCAGTAATGATTCCGAATAAGGAACTACATGCTATTAAGCTCAAGCATTCACGGGCAACCCGGGACCTGCCCAGGCTGGAGCTGTCTGCGCATTTGCATCCCCACGGAATGCGGGTGACGCCGCAGAAACTGGCGGTGTTCAAGGCGCTCCAGCGCGACAACTACCACCCCACGCCTGACATGGTTTTTGCGGAGGTCAGCAAACAGTGTCCCATGGTGAGCCTGGGGACGGTCTATCAAATCCTGGATCAGTTCGCTGAGATCGGGGTCGCGCGGAGGATTTTTTCCGGAGGGAGCCGGCAGCGCTTCGATGGAAAGCAGAAGCTGCATGCCCACCTGGTGTGCGGGCGGTGCGGCCGGATCGATGATATTGAAGACCGCTCGCTGGAGACCCTCACCCGGCGGTTTGCCCGGAAATCGAATTTTCAGATTCGCGATCATTATTTTGAGTTTAGCGGTTTCTGCGCGGGATGCGCGAGTCGCGGAAAACGCAGGAACCGCTTGGAATAGGGAGAAGAATGCGCTAGGCTTGGGAACCGTCAATCTCGTTCCCGGACACGCGCCTTAAGCTCCGAACTGACATGCAGCATCTTTCAATTCAATTCGTAAAGGAGAAAATATGCCATCCCTGAAAGGCACCAAGAGTCATGAGAATTTGAAGAATGCGTTTGCGGGCGAGTCCCAGGCGAATCGTCGTTACCTTTACTTCGCCCGCCGGGCCGACATCGAAGGCTATCCCGATATCGGCGGCCTGTTCCGCGACACGGCGGAAGCTGAGACGGGGCATGCCTTCGGTCACCTCGATTTCTTGAAAGAGGTGGGTGATCCCGTCACAGGGATCGCGATTGGAGCGACCGAGGCGAATCTGAAGTCCGCCATTGAAGGGGAGACCTACGAATACACCGAGATGTATCCCGGCATGGCCAAGACCGCTCGCGCCGAGGGATTCGGGGAGTTAGGAGAGTGGTTTGAAACCCTGGCCAAGGCGGAGAAATCGCACGCCGGTCGGTTCACCAAGGGCCTGACCATCATCGCCGGAAAGGAACCTTCGGAAGCGATCGCCTAAGCTGGGACGGCTGTGCACGACTCTGGACACAGCGATCCGCGGGGGACCGGATCATCCTCTGCGGATTGCTGCCGCCTGGTTTTCTGAGTCCCTTCCATCCCATCAGTTCTTACTTCGTGACCCAGGCGCCATCGGCCTGTCCGGCAGTCCCGAGGGCGGAGACCCTATGAGCTACGACTTCCATTCCGAACAATTCTGGAGTGCTTCAGCGATCGAGAAGGAAGAGCGCCGGGTGTACGATCTATGCAACGGGTGTCGGCGATGCTTCAATCTGTGTCCGTCGTTTACGGAGCTATTCAACCGCCTCGATGAAGAGCGGGTCGACGGGGATGCCGAAAAGTTGAATGCGGATGACTTAAAGGTCGTCGGCGACGATTGCTTTCAGTGCAAGCTGTGCTACAACCACTGTCCCTACACTCCCCCTCATGCCTGGAAAATCGACTTCCCGCGCATGATGCTTCGCGACAAACTCGTGAAGACCCGTCAGCAGGGGATTTCGCTCCAGGACAGGTTTCTCGCTGAAACGGATTGGATCGGCCGGCTGGCAAGTTGGACCGCACCGCTCTTCAACTGGCTGAACCGGAACGGGCTGCACCGGCTGTTCATGGAGAAAATGGTGGGGATTCATCGTCGCTGGCTCCTTCCCGTCTATTCCTCTCAGACCCTGTCCCGATGGATGCGGCGGCGCGTGCCCGCCCCAGGCGTCCGCTCGAAGCGCAAAGTAGCACTTTTCTCCACGTGTTCGGTCAACTACAGCGACGTGGAGACCGGGAAGGCGCTGGTCCGGATCCTGGAGAAGAACGGGATTGAGGTCATGGATGGTTACAAGCGCTGCTGCGGCATGCCGGCGCTGGATGGCGGGGATTTGAATAAGGCCCTCCATGATGCCGCCGAGAATGTGAAATTCCTTTCCGAGAAAGTGCGCGCAGGATACGATGTGGTGATTCCCGGGCCAACCTGCAGTTACACCTTCAAACAGGAATATCCCTTGTTGTTGA
>JBAVHJ010000625.1:0-16281 GCA_049685715.1 Terriglobia bacterium
AAGAAAGTGCGCCAGCGCGATGGTGTCAATGGGCAACTCGGCGCGACGCAGGCGGCGGATGCGATGGTGTTGTCCTCGATCAGCGAATGGGGTCACCTGCTTCCTCCGATGAGTTTAGAATAGAGGGCGCATTACAAATCAAAGACGAAGTCTCCCCGGGACGGAAGCAGCAGATCAGGACATCGCCCTTGGTAGATGGATCGGCGGGCTGGGTGTGTCATCGAGTGTGCCGGACACGAGCCCGTTCCCACAGTTGTGACAAACTCCGGTCCGGCACGACCGCCTCACCGGATTGTCGCAGGCCTCAATGTAGGGCGTTCCGCCGGCCTTCGCACCTTATTCTCTCCTAGACAAATCCACTGATACCCCTTTTCCCTGGAAAAGTTCAAGTGAATTGTTCCATGCCGAGGCGATTCGTAATTGGCTCGTTTTCCTGCCTAAACCGGCGGCTGGCTTAATCCAGCAAGGATGGAACTGGTAAAGCGGCCTTTGTGTGGAACGAAGAGCTTAAATCAGATGAAGAGTGAATGTTACCATTGCCGTTTCAAAACCAAATGATATAAATACTATTAATAATATTAAAAATTTTTATTGACAAACTTAATGTTTTTAATATATAAATTAATTAAATTAATTATTATGTGATTGGATATTAATAATATGACATCTGAAAGCAAGGCGTTTAAAGACTGGCAGGAGCTGACGCGGCTAACTCAGGGCCAGCCTATCGTGTTGGAGCGGGTTCGTCTGGTGGAGAAGGACATTGTCATTGAAGGGAGTTTTGAGCTCCCTGAGCTGGCGCGGCTGAATCTTGAAGACCAAGTCTTCGTCACCGCCTTTGTCCGCTGTCATGGATCCATCAAGGAGATGGAGCAGATTTTCGGGGTCAGTTATCCCACCATCAAATCGCGGCTCAACCGGATTGCGGGGTCCCTTCCCTTTGTGGACACCAATCCGAAACCGTCGCGCACGGAGATCCTGGACCGACTCCAGCGTGGAGAAATCAGCGCGCCTGAGGCCATCCGGGATTTGGAGGAGTTGAAATGATCTTTCAAATGGTCACTATCCATATCCGCCACCAACGGGGGGGCGTTTTCCATTTGCGAATCCCGCTGCTGCTCGTGTGGCTCCTGTTGCTGCCCGTCGCGCTCCTGCTTTTGCCGGTGATTTTCATCGCCTGCCTGGTGCGCCGGGTAGATCCCTTTCGCGCCCTCTCGGCTTTAGCCCAGATTCTGGGAGCGCTGAAGGGGACGCACGTTGAAGTCGGTGACGGCGACCGCTCGGTCTTAATCGACATTACTTAGGAGGACATCATGAACGAAAACCGCATGAAGATCCTGCAAATGCTTGCCACGGGCCAAATCACGGCCGATGAAGCGGAGCGGCTGATCGCCGCGCTGGAAAAAGAACCGCCCGCCTCACCGGCGACCGACGGTTCCGAGCCGCGCCCGAAGTCAAAACCCAAGTACCTCCGGGTCGTCGTGGATCCGGAGAAGGACAACTCCGGCGGCCCCCGGGGTCCCAAGGTGAATATCCGCGTTCCCGTGCAATTGCTCCGCGCTGGGGTCAAGCTGGGAAGTTTGATTCCGGTGCAAGCGCGCAGTCAAGTCAACGATGCGATGCGCGAACATGGCGTGCAATTTGATTTGTCCCAGCTCAAGCCCGAGAACCTGGAGGACCTGATCGACCACCTCAACGACCTCACCGTCGATGTCGATGACAAGGACATCAAGGTGCGGGTTTTTTGTGAATAGAAAACGGCTCGGAGAGAGACAATACGACAACGCCGGCAAAATTCAGCCGGAGTTGCCGTTGCGGTCACAACGACCCCCTCCGATGGAATGCAACCGAGCCCCTGAAACAGAGGGTTGAAAATCCAGGGGGAATGACTACGGAAGTCGGGTTTGCCAGGAACGCTATACCAAGCGACATTCGGATGAGATCCTCTCTGTTTCAAGGATCCAAGAAACTGGTTGCAATACCGGGAATCAAAAAATATGATGGGGGCAGGCCAGCCATACCGCCGAAGTGAATTCCACGTATGATTCCCGAGTGCCGTTTTGTGGAGGAAGAGGAGAGTCAATGTCAGACCGCAAATATAGACAGCGAGGGTACCAGGATACGGGCCAGCGTGAAAAGCGGCCCGGGCAGGCGCCGACGTCCCGGCCCGAGAGCTTTGGCCCGCGAACGCTGAACATGCCCGGGAGGCAGTCTATTGTCCGCTGCGCCGGGTGTGGAGCCATCCTCCCCACAGATTCAGACTACTCCGGGAAATGCCCGCGTTGCGGCTTTGAACTCCATAGCTGCAAACAGTGCACCTACTTTGAACCCCCGGCGCCTTTGGAGTGCAGCCGGCCCATTAAAGAGCGGATCTCGAAGAAAGACGCCCGCAACGAATGCACGTTCTACGAGCCTCGCGTGACGAGCGAGCGCGAAACCTCCTCCGGCCCTTCCCGGGCCGACGATCCCCGCAAGGCGTTCGACGACCTGTTCAAGAAATAAAGAACAGACCTTGAAGATCCGCCCTCGCTTCTTGAAAAACCCCCAGTGAGTGTTTTTTTTCTCACGAAGCAGGTCCTTCCAATTCGCCCCGAGCAACCCTGAAGAACACAGAGAAGATCAAAACCTTCGCGGGGTTCTTCGATCAAACCCAATCCCAAATGGAAAATGAAAGACGTCAGGCCAACGGCTTTCTGGACGCCCTTCACTTCTCGTTTTTTGTAGTTTCGAACAGAATCAGAAAGCTATTTCCCGAAAGGAAGTGCCTGTCATCTTGTCAAAGACAGGCGTTTGGATCTTCTGCGGCATGTTGCTCGTCTCCTTAAGTACGGGTCTGGCAGGACCATCGGCCCGTGGGGCCGGGTCCGGTCATTGTCGCGAACATGTAATCCTTTTCTGAAAGGATTCGTCTTTATCCAACAGGGAGAGGAAATGGGGCAGAATGAAGAGGGAGCAATTGTGAGCACCGTTCAGGAGAAGGCGAGCCTCGGCATGGCAGAGCTGGATGATTTCAACCTCCTGGTCCGGCACCATCAGCGGCGCATCTATCGCGTTCTGCTCGGCATGGTTCGCGACCCCGATGCGGCAGAGACTTTGACGCAAGAGTGCTTCTTTAGGGCGTACCGGAATCGTGCCTCCTTCAGGGGCGAATCGAGTGCGGGGGTTTGGCTCTTTAAGATCGCCGTCAACCTGGCTCGTGATCATCGGCGAAGTCGGCTCCGGGTCTTTTGGCAGAGGCTGTTTTCGAGCGCAGACGATGCTTCGGAGGCTGGAGAACGGCTGCCCGACTCCCACGCCTCCCCTGAGAAGATGCTCCTGCTACAAGAGGATATGACTCGAGTCTGGTCCGCCACCGAGGCGCTCTCCCCACGGCAGCGTGCGGTCTTCATCTTCCGCTTTGTTGAGGAAATGACCCTGGAGGAAATCGCGGAGGCGACCTCTTTGAAAGTGGGAACGGTCAAGGCGCATTTGTTCCGTGCGGTCAATGCGGTCCGGCAGCGACTCAAGGAGGGAGCCCACAATGAATAACCATCTCAGCCGGGATCAAATCACCGAATGGGTGTCTGGTCCCCATGAGGAAGGCGTGAGACTCCATCTTGAGTCCTGTGAGGATTGCCGCTCCGAGGCTGAGGGCTTACAGAAGACACTCTCCGGGTTTCGCGATTCGATCCACGCCATGGCACAACAGGATGACCGCTACTGGAGAAGGCAGCAGATCACCATCGGGGAACGTCTCGCAGCGGGACGCTGGTCCCCCTCAGGTTACTGGATCTGGGCAACGGCACTGCTCGGGGTGCTGGTGGCCGCCCTGCTCCTGATGCGCACGCCGAAAATTCCCCGGTATGGCACAACCGAGGCTGCCGATGAAATTTTGTTGCAGCAAGTTCAAGGAGACGTCTCCCGGGAGTTTCCCGAAGCCCTGGCCCCGGCCGTGCTGATCGCCGAGGAGCGGAATGAGATCCTCACCCGGAAAACCAATCAACCCTCGAAGAGCAATTCAAAAGAAGGAGTCCAGTGAAATGAAAAAATCAATCGCCCTGCTCGCCGCACTCATCTTCATCATTTCGTTCAGTGAGTTGATCATGGCTCAGGAAGCCCCGCCATCTCCCGAGGCGCAGGGCCGCAGCCGCATGGCCCCCCCGGCGATGCGCCGTTCCAGTACCCCTCCCCCTGGCATGGGCTTCCAGGGTCCCGGAAAGTGGTGGAAAAACTCCGAATTGATGCAGAAGATCGGGGTCAAGGACGACCAGGTCCAGAGTATCGAGAAGATCTTTCAAGATCACCGCATCCAACTGATCGATCGGCATGCCGATTTAGATAAGCAGGAAGCGATTCTTGAGCCACTGATTGAAGCGGATCAGCCGAATGAAGCTCAGGTGCTCGCCCAGATCGACAAAGTTGCTCAGGCCAGAGCGAGCCTCGAAAAATCGAATGCCCAGATGCTTCTCGCGGTACGCCGCGTACTCACTGTCGACCAGTGGAAAAAGCTTCAAGACCAACCGGGAATTGCGCCGTTCCGTGGCGGGCGAGGATTCGGCCCTCCAGCACCCACTCCGGCTGCACCCCCCGCCCCTGCGCCGCCCCCTCGGTGAGGGGATATCAGACAGTCATCTGTTTGTTGAGAGAAAGGGGTGACTGTCCCGAAGGGTATGGGATACTGCCCATGCAGTCATGGGCCAGGCCGCCACATGGCAGAATGGAGGGGGTCTTAGAAACTTTCTGGCCAGCGCCGCGCGGCATGTAGCACCGCAAGGATCTCTGCTTGGTCCCGCCGAATGCGGTAGGGGACGACAAAGGGTGTACCGGTGATGATGAATTCACGGGTTCCCTCAACGCGCCCCACACGGCCGAGATGGGGATGTTCTTCCAACACAGTGCCGGCCGCGAGAATGCGTTGGATCAGCTTCTCCGCCGCGCTCGAACTTTCCTTGGCGACATACTCATAGGCGGACTTCAGGTGTCCGACCGCCAAAGGCGTCCAGCGCAATTTCACCGGTGTCGCCGCCAGCCGGCAGCCATCTTGGTGACTTTCCGGTGCTCAATGAGTTTTCCGCCATCGGCCTGCCGGAGGCCTTCTTTAATCTGATCCATCTGCCATTGCTGAACATCAAGGTAGGCAGCCACCGCCTCATTGAGCAAGTAGCTGCGGTCGCGGTCGAGGGCCTCGGCTAAAGTGTCGAGGGTGCTTACTTTGTCGGAATCCAAGCGAAAGCTGACGGTCTGCTTGTTCATATTACACCATAATACGTTGTATGACAGCACGATGCAAGAGCGTTTTCTTTGGCCCTGCGAAGGAGGTGTGCTGTCATACCTATAAACGATGTTTTCGCCTCCGACTCGACTTGCGCGTCCCATGACCAAGACTACGGCCGGCGTTCACGGATCAGGCGGATGGCTTCCGGGAGCCCCGAGTCTTTCTGTCCGGCGGGGCTGGTCTCGAGTTCAGCGGCAGCGCCCGTCTCACCCGCTTCACCCGCCCCTTCACCCGGAGCCAGAAAAAGATTCGCCTCCACGCCGTGTTGCTTGGTATACAAGTCGTAGTAGCGGCCGCCGGCGGCGTAGAGCGAGGCGTGGGTACCGCGTTCGATGATCCGGCCGGCCTCGATGACCAGGATCTGGTCGGCGCGCCGGATGGTGGATAAGCGGTGGGCGATGACGAAGGTGGTCCGCCCTTGCATCAGGTATCGCAACCCCTCCTGGATCAGTGCCTCGGATTCCGAGTCCAGGCTCGAGGTGGCCTCATCGAGGATAAGGATGCGCGGATCAGCGAGAATAGCGCGGGCGATGGAGACGCGCTGCTTCTGGCCTCCCGAAAGCTTGACCCCGCGCTCGCCCACCACGGTGTCGTACTTGTTCTCAAACGTCTCCGCGAATTCCTCCACGCGGGCGATACGGCACGCGGCAAGGATTTCTTCTTCGCTCGCTTCAGGGCGGCCAAAAGAGACATTTTCGCGAATGGAGCCGTCGAAGAGAAACGTCTCTTGAAGAACCACGCCGAGTTGCGTGCGGTACGAGTTGAGCCGCGCGTGCGCCAGGTCAACGCCGTCCACCAGCACGCGGCCCCCCGTCGGCACATAGAACGCCGCGATCAGCCCGATCACGGTGGATTTCCCCGCGCCCGAAGGCCCCACCAGCGCCGTCACCGTCCCGGGCTCAGACTCGAACTGGATGTCCATCAAGACCGGCTTCCCTGAATCGTAGGCAAAACTCACTTCCTCGAAGACCACCCGGCCGCGGAGCCGGTCGAGACCAACAATTCTCCGGGGATCATCATCTTCGGGCTTCTCGTTCAGGATTTCGCGCGTACGTTCGAGCCCCGCGATGGCTTCAGTGATTTGTGTACCAATGGCCACGATCTGGAACACGGGCGCGACCAGCATGCCCAAAAAAATCGTGTAGGTGATGAAAGTGCCGAGCGTCATGCCACCGGAAAGGATCCGATGTGCGCCCAGGAGCATAATCGCGGCGCTCACCATCCCCATCAGGGCGGTGGCGGAGAGGCTCATCAATGAGGTCGCGGTCAGCGTCTTGAGCACGTTGTCGAGCAGGCGCTGGACCCCGGAGGCGAAGACCCGCTCTTCACGCTCTTCCGCGTGATAGCCTTTTACCACGCGAACGCCGCCCAGCGATTCGGTGAGCCGGCCCGTGACTTCCGCGTTGATCTTGGGCCGCGCCCGGAAAATGGGACGAATCGTCTTGAACGCCTTGTTCAGTCCGACCCCGAACACCAGCAAGACGGCAAAGGCCACCCCCGTCATCGTGACGCTGATGCGCAACAGAATCACCAGGGCAAGGGCTGCGGTCATCACCCCCCCCACGAACTCCACCAGCCCGGTCCCAATCAGATTCCGCACGCCTTCGACGTCGCTCATGATGCGCGACACCAACGTCCCCGTCTTATTGGCGTCGTAGAAGGACACCGGAAGCCGCCCAATGTGCGCCTGCACCTGGCGGCGCAGATCGGCGATCATCTTCTGCGCCGACTTCGAGAGCAACTGCGTCAGCGTGAACGATGTCAGCCCCTGCACCACCGTGGCCCCCACCACAGCGAACACGATGGGCATGAGCAATTGGATCTGTTTTTTGCCGATAACATCGTCAATGAGGTACTTCGTGGAGGCCGGCAAAATCAGCCCCGAGACGCGGTTGATTCCCATCAGCACGAGACCGACCGCGAGAATCCCTCGTCGCGGCTTGATCAACGCGATGATGTCGGGCAGCAACTCCCAGGACCGCTTCTTTTTCGCGGGTGGGGACGGCGGGCGGGCGATGTTTTCATTCGTCATCGTTGTGTGCTTGTTGCGATCGATTTGTTGTGAACCAGTGGATTGTAACACCGTTGAGGTGCGACCCAAGAGCCGGACTTCCGAAGTGTTTCTTCCTTCGGATCAGAGGACGACCTTCGTTCCAGTCCGTTTGTACGAGGACCTCATCATTTCCCGCCGTGTCTTTCCCTTGTTCATTTCAGAGAGGCGAGTATAATCGGGGTTTCAAAAATTCCATAGGATCACATCCTCCCATTTTTCCAGGCGGGTGCGGCCTGGCCAATGACCTGTCCTCGAGCACTTGATACGTCGACGATGGCTTGCGGCGCTCGTTCAGCAGGTTTTTGCCTAGGACGATGAGTTCGAGTGGGCACCACGTGCCGACGCTGGAGGGAGACACGAAAACGAAGAGAAAGGAAGAACGGCCATGGCACCTGCCAAAGAAATCAAACCGGATTACGGCAAGGAGTTCACGCGCCGGGAGATGCTCAAGTTTGTAGCAGGGGCGGCGGCCCTTAACCTCTGGCAGAGCCAATCGAGCGGTATGCCTTTGCCCCACCCGCGCTTTCTCGATTCCGAAGGGGTCGCGCCGGTCGCCGATCGCGATCCCGGCCTGCGACCGCCGTTACTGGTAGACAGCCAGACGCACGTGTGGTGGCGATCCGGCGGCATCGGGAAGATGACCGACCGCGGGGAAGCTTTCCTCAAAGCGCTGGCCGGGTCTCGGGCGCGGATTGTCGGGCGGCCCGTGCCGATCGCCGATATGGGCCGGCTCATGTGGGTGGAAGACATTTTTCTTCAGAGCGAGACCGACATTGCGTTTCTCAACAGCTTCGGCATGAAAGGGGCGTTCGATGGCGTGGATCTCTTCCCGCCGCGCGAGGCCGCCTTCATCCGTTCTATGGCCCCGGCGCGTATCCGCGTGCTGGGCACCTGCGATCCGCCCGACGGGCAATCGGCCGTGGACTCGCTGAGCTATCAGGTGGAGACCCTCAGGATTGACGGCCTCAAGCTCTATCCGCCGGGCATCGACTTGCGCGGGTGGGTCATGGACGACGAGCAGAAGACCTATCCCCTCTTTGAGGCCTGTCGCAAGCTGGGCGTGAAGAACATCTGCATGCACAAGGGGCTGCCCGGCAATTTCCTGGAAGAGTATTGTCATCCCGGCGACCTGGTGCATGCAGCCGCCGACTTCCCCGACTTGAATTTTGTCGCCTTCCACTGCGCCTTCCCGTACGACGGCGAACTGGTCGAAGAGGTGAAAAAGAGGAAGGTGAGTAATGTGTACGTCGACACTGGCACCCTGGCCCACAAGATGTTGACCGACCCTCAACGGTACGCCACCTTAATGGGAACGCTGATCAAGGGCCTGGGTGCGGACCACATTTTGTGGGGAACGGATACCCCGGTGATCGGCCCACCCCACTGGCAGATTCAGGCCTTCCAGCGATTCCAGATTCCCGAGGAGCTGGCGGAGAAGGAGAATTACCCCCGGCTGACCCGCGACGTGAAGAACAAGATCTTCGGAGAAAACGCCGCGCGTCTTTTTAATATTGATATCGCGAAGGCACGCCGCGAGATAGAGAACGAGCTGCTCTACAAGCTCCGCGCGGATGGCAACCCCCTGGCCCAGCCAGTGAAGCCCGGCACAGAAAAGAATTAGTGGGTGGAGCCCACATGGGCTGCAGACTTGCATACGCGGACGGACTCCCGGCAAAACGGCAAGCAAAATAGATGCGGAATTTTATATTCTTTTCAGCCCCAACAGAGGCCAGAGATCTTTACCTGAAGGTAGCGCGGTTCTGACTGTGTTTAAATCCCGGCCTTGAGAAAACTCTTAATCCCACGCGCCGCTTGTCGGATTCTCTCTTCGTTTTCCACGAGGGCAAACCGCACGTGCCCGTCACCGCTCTCCCCGAAGCCGATCCCCGGTGAGACGGCTACCTGGGCCCGCTCGAGCAGCACCTTGGCAAACTCCAGAGAACCCAGTGACTTGAACGGGTCGGGAATGGCTGCCCATAGAAACATGGATCCGGCAGGTTTCTCCACCTTCCAACCCGCCTCATTCAGCGACTTCACCAACACGTCCCGACGCCGGCGATACTCCTCGCGGATCAGTTCCACCTGCGGTTCGCACTTTCGCAGTGCCACCGTGGCGGCGATCTGGATGGGCTGAAAGATGCCGTAATCCATATAGCTTTTCACACGCGCCAAGGCGCCGACCATCTCGGAGTTCCCCACACAGAAGCCGACCCGCCATCCCGCCATGCTGTAGCTTTTCGAGAGCGAATAGATTTCCACCGCCACCTCCCGGCTTCTCTCCACTTGCAGGATACTGGGAGGACGTGGATTCTCAAAAGCAAGGTCGGCATAGGCAAAATCGTGGATGACTGAAAACCCGTACTCGAGTGCCAGACGAACCACCTCTTCAAAGAACCTCTTGTCGACGCAGACGCCCGTTGGATTGTGAGGGAAGGAGAGGATCACCAGTCTTGGAGAATGAGCTTTCACAGCCGCCTGGAGCTTCT
Organism: Terriglobia bacterium; assembly: GCA_049685715.1. Classification (GTDB taxonomy): domain Bacteria; phylum Acidobacteriota; class Terriglobia; order JAIQFV01; family JAIQFV01; genus JAIQFV01. The sequence continues at coordinate 9,794 of JBAVHJ010000625.1, forward strand.
GTAACAACTGGTCCGTAGTGGTCCATGGCAGACGTTCGAGCCGGCCTCCCGCAATGACCACCGAGAACGCATGAATCGGATAACAGGGCTCCGGCACAATGGCCGCATCATTGGGAGCAAGCAACGTCAGGACCAGATGCGAGAGGCCTTCCTTGGCTCCAATGGTGGCTACCACCTCCCGTTCCGGATCGAGCTTCACCCCCCACATTCGCTCGTAACGCTCCGCGAGCGCCAGCCTCAAGCCTGCAATCCCCCGCGACACCGAATAACGATGATTTCGCGGGTTACGGACCGCCTCGATCAGTTTTTCAACGATCGGCTCTGGCGTCGCCAGGTCGGGGTTCCCCATTCCCAGATCGATAATGTCAACCCCCCGGGAACGCGCGACGGCTTTCAAGCGGTTAATCTGCTCGAACACATACGGCGGAAGCTTGCTGCTCAGATAGTAGGACATCGCGGCCCCTTCTCCTTTTGGCTGGCAGTCATCGGCGGATCGCCATTCAAACGGCGAGGATCATGGAACGTATCCAGGTCTGATTAATGAGACTGTTTCTTCCGATGCTCTATCTTACGGTCACTTGTAAATCATCGAAGTAAATCACGGAATCCGCCTTGGTCCACAGCCCCACCTTGCCGGCCTCCTTGAAGGTGTCGTCTTGAACTTCGTAGAGCTTGTTGCCGTTGTGATAGACCTCAAAAAGATCACTTTTCACCACTACCCGCAACACCGCCCACTGTCCGGAGGCAACTTTTTCCTTTTTACCATAGGTTCGGCCGATCGCTTTAAGGGGAAGGTCGGTCCTCCGGCCGTTTTGGACCTTGTAAAGGACGACATTGTTCTCGAGGGCATTGGCGCGGACGATGTAGTAGTTGTCTTTGTCCTTGTAACGCCACACGATCCCGGCTCCCTGATCCCCACGGCCTGAAACCGGCTTGAACTTCACACTGATGTCTGCGTCGCGGGTGGTCAGCGCATCATACACACACACGGGAAAGCGGTAGTCCGTCGGGTCCGCGTCGGTCTGGGCAAGAACGTTGCCTTGCTGGGGTGAGGCTTCGTCTTTCATGACAACCCACTTCCCGGGTTTGCCCTTGCCTGTGAGCGCGGTTGAAAAACCACTTGGGGGCTCGCCGACCTTATCTTTGTTAAAATCGAATGTCGTGGTTTGGGGCATGATCGCGACGGAAGACATCATGAAGAACAACGCAGCAATACTACAGAAGCAGATTTTCATGGTCAGACCTCCATTCATGAATACTCAACAGTTACCAGTGCCGGTATTCGTCCCACGCCGGGACCTTGAAAAGATTCGGCAACAAAGGACGGGATCCGGTCTTTTGTCAAGCGTGTGAACAATAAGGATAGCACTGAATCAGGTCAGGGTGGTGCGACAGGTTTTTTCTGGTGCACGCGGAGGGTGCAGCGAACCTTGCTCCCCCTTGTTCAAATCTCGGAATTCAGGTTAAATAACCACCAAGCCCAATAACCGCAGGCGCGCCGGGGTAAACAGAGCGGACGGTTTCGCTGTGTCTCTTGCGTGCCGGCATCAGTGGAGGTCCCATGTCCGAAGTTGTGTACGTTTCCAAGTCCCGCATCGAGCGGAAGGTTGGCCCGTTGCGATTCGCCTATTTGCCGGGAGAGCCCCAGCCGGTGGCGTTTAGCGTCCACGGGGCTATTGCTGACCACTATAAGATCAACCCGGCCAGCCTGACCGAAACTCATTCTTCAACGATAGACTATGCAATCGCGGCCACGGCTGGCTGAATGATGGGAACCTTTGGGGGTGCGCTGGAAGCGCGCCAAATCGATGCCAGTAACGGACGATTGATAGCGGAAGTGACTGGAGAAGTGGAGAAGGAGGAGGGTGTGCTGGTCATCCGCCGGATTCACGTCGCCATGCGGTTGGTGGCGCCCGAGGAGGCCAGAGAAACTGTCGAGCGTGTCCACGGCCTCTATGCGATGCGCTGCCCGATGTACCGAACCTTGTACAAAGCCATCCAGCTCACTTCTTCCTACACCCTGGTGACGCCACCGGCGGCGTCCTGACGTCGGCCAACGGAGCACTATCTGCTGCCAGCGAGCTCAGGTGGGCCCCCTGGTTGCATTGTGAGATGAGTGGTGTGTCTTAGCCTCACCACCAGGTTCATGAGCTCCCTCAAGAAAGGGCGTTTGATCGAAGACGTATGGCATAAATCCACGACATTTCACAATGAGATTGGAACTGAATTCCGGAGGTTACCCGGGAGGGTGCGGCCGTAATGTGTTGCTGAAAGACTCCAGGGTGAATTCAGAAGTCATGTTGAAGAGAATTTGGACATCTCCGGCGGAGAACGGCAAGGATCCTTCCACTGACCTGCTCGGGCGAACCGTTTCCATCGACGCGTCGGAGCAGACCCCTCTGCTGATAGAAAGGAATCATCGCTGCCGTCACAGAATGGTATTTGGCGAGTCGAGCGCTGACTGCCTCGTCGATGTCATCGGCGCGCTGCACCACCCGGGAGGCAACATCGGCAGGTGGGGGATTGAATGTGGCATGATAAATGATTCCGGTTACCGGATCCATCCGCCGCCCGGTAATGCGTTCGAAGATGAGCTCGTCGGGAAGGTCGATGAGCAGCACGACGTTGAGCGAGAGGTGGTGTTTATTAAGTTCGGCATCGAGCCCTTCCGCCTGCGGCCGCGTACGCGGAAAACCATCGAGGATAAACCCCTGACTGCAATCCGGCCTGGACAACCGTTCGACCGCCATCGGGATGACCAGGTCATCGGGAACCAGTTGTCCTCCCTCCATATAGGCGGCGGCCTTCAGGCCGAGTGGCGTATGTTCCGCCACGGCTTCCCGTAGCATTTCGCCGGTCGAAATATGAGCAATCCGATAGTGCTTCACCAGCCTTGCGGCTTGTGTTCCCTTGCCCGCTCCGGGCGGACCCATGAGAATCATGCGCATTGGTTAGCAATGTGAATCACAGGGAGCATTATCTTTCAAGACAGAAACCCGGTCGGGATCCAGCAAAATGCTCCCGGTGCGTGGACAAGCCAGGATGACAAGGGACGTCCGGAGTTTGGCTCTGCCTTAAAGTCGTGTCGCTTTGAATACCTCGGCTCCGTCATTCCTCATCCCCAGGGAAGGGAAGACGCCGACTTTAAATAACCTTCGAGGTCCCGGCCAGCAAGATGTCTTTACTGGGCCGGCTTCTTCCCCATCCGGAATAAGCCACAAACGATTTCGTGAGCCCCAACAACCGCTCTTCAAAGATTTCTGCTTCAGGAAACATTTGTTCCAGGTCTTGCCGCGTCAGCAAGCGAATCGCCTGGACGGACAGTTTAGCGCTTTCGTAATCTGGAACTCTCGCGAACCAACCGAGATTAAACTTTTGTAACAGCTTGGCCCGGCAGGGAACCGGCAAAAACTGAAAGAACGGAAACATGAAATGGGGTTCAATAGGAAAACCCCGGTTCGGAGTTTGCACAAAGTAGCACTTCCCCACGCGCCGGATTTCATCGGCCATCCTTCGCTGGTCCTCACGGGTGCCCACATGTTCGATGACCGAGTTCGAAAAGACCACGTCGAATTCACGATCTGCGAACTGAGGCATGTCTCGGGCATCCCCCACCACGCTCTGCATGTGGCGGCCCGAGACTTCGACGGGGCAGGTGTTGAGCAAGGTGATTTGAGCCTGCTCGCTGGCGATAAATTTCATCATGTCCCAGAACTGCCGCGTTCCCCCGACATCCAGGATTCGAATGGGGGCCACCAACCGATCGATCAAGGTCAGGAAAAAAGCAAATCGCTTCCTCCTCCAGGCCGTGGCCACCGATCGGTCGGCACTGTTGTCCATCGCATTCTTGATCGGGTTCTTCATCGGGATTGAACGGGACGGAATAGGATTCGAATGAACCCTGAAAGCCTGATCTCAGAGCTTTGCCGGTTGATGAAGTCAAGTGATCGCGGTTCCCATCAAACTCATGTGAAGCAAGTCATGGGGCGCCGAGGGCGGCGATTGGGCTTGTTGGATTGACTCGCGACGTCTCGACCGGGTCAAATGGCTCGCGTCCGGATGTCGATCTCGGACTTGAGTGTGCGGTGAACCGGGCACTTGTTTGCAATCTCGAGCAGCTTAGACTGCTGTTCCGTCGTCAAGACTCCAGTGAACTGAATGTCGCGTTCGATCCGATCGAGCATTCCTTCCCGGGTTTCACACTCGGCGCAGTCGGAGGCATGGATCTTGTAGTGTCGAAGCGAGACCGTCACGCGCTCGAGGGGCCAGCCTTTGCGCCGGGCATACATGGCGACCGTCATCGAGGTGCACGAGCCGAGAGCAGCCAGCAGAAGTTCGTAGGGGGAAGGACCCGTGTCCGTGCCACCGGCTTCCGGCGGCTCATCGGCGTTCAACCAGTGCGAGCCTGCGTGTATCTCCTGGGCGAACCCCGCAGCGCTGCCAGTGACGATCACGGCGGGTTCATGGACACTCTCTGGCAGGCCGCTCGATGCGGTGGGATGCGCATTGCTCATGGATTCCCCCTTGTGGTCTTCGTGTCCTCTCCGTTCGGGCGCTTGCGAACATCGCGTCCGCCTGAGGCAACCCGGTCAGGCCCTCGCAGAACTTCGCCCTATCCCGGCGCTCTCCATGGAATTAAACAACTGCAATCGACTCCGAACGACTTCCTTCACGGCGTCCAGGGCCGCCGGGAGAATCTTGTAAGGAACAACTTCGTGCGGATGTTTGGCAAGGGCAGCTTCCATCCCTTGCCGCCAGGCCACACGTAATTCCGTATTGATATGAATAATGGTCATCCCCGCCTGGATCGCTTTCCTCAGATCTTCGTCATGGGTGCCTGAAGCGCCATGGAGGGTCATGAAGATTCCGGTTGCCTTCTTGATATCACCGATCCTCTCGATATCCAGGCGTTTTTTTACATCACCGCGAACCATACTCGCAAGGAGTCCATGCATATTTCCAACAGCCGGCGCCAACACATCTACCCCGGTTGCGACAATGAACTCCTTCGCCTCTCGAGGCGTGCTGAGGGCCCTTGGCGTCTCGGGCGCCCTCTCGTGAATCTCTGAGCCACTTCCAATGTCCCCAATTTCCCCCTCGACGATGATGGAAGGGTTGATCGCCTTGAGCCGCTCCACAGCTTTCCTTGTCTGGGACACATTCTCATCAAATGGAAGGGATGAAGCATCAAAAACAACCGCATCAAAGCCTGCCTGTGCAGCTTCCTCCGCTTTGGCCAGCGAATGGGTGTGGTCCGCGTTCAAAAAGACGGGGAAGTCATATTCGTCGCGAAGGCTCTTCACAAGCGCCACGGACTGGCGAACTCCCATAAACTCCCGCTCCCCCTCGGAAACACCCACCAAGACGGGCACATTCAATTCGCGAGCAGAATCGAAGACCGCCTTAAGGAGCACGAGATCGGAAATATTAAAATGGCCGACCGCCACACGACGACGTTCGGCGTCCTTCAAGACCTCACCGAGCGTTTTCATATCCCTCCTCCAAGCGGCGAGAAACCCGCTTGTGCCATGGTCGCGGTTTGACTCGGGTTTACGGTTGTGAAGGAGACAGCAGAAACCGGGTCTCCAGGTTTTTCACTTTCATCACGCGTCGAAGGTGGCGTTCCTCTCCCGTAAACTTCGCTCCCAGAAAACTGCGAACCAGGTCATGGGCAAGTTCAGCGGCGATGACCCGCGACCCTAACACCAGAACGTTCATGTCGTCGTGCTCGACGCCCTGGTGTGCGGAGTAGGTGTCGTGACAGAGACCGGCACGGATGCCCGGGATCTTGTTCACCGCAACGGAAGCTCCCACGCCGCTCCCGCAGATGAGTATCCCCCGATCCCCCCGGTGGTTTCGCAACGCCATGCCCAAGGCTTCGGCAAAATCGGGGTAATCATCGGGTTCAGCGCTGCCGTATGCGCCCACGTCCACCACCGCATGTCCGAGTTCGCGAACGAAAGCCGCCACGTTCTGCTTCAGGTCGTATCCCGCATGATCGGCACCGATAATGAGTTGCATAGGCCTCTCCCGTCCACAGAGTGCACAGATTAAACAGATAAGTACCTTTGAGACACGAAATCAGAAGGTTGTTCGACCAGCATTGATGTCCGGTTTCCCTTTCTCTGCAATCTGTGGGTCGTCTATCTGAAGTTTTTCTTCCCGGCTGTCAGCGGCCCTCGCGATCACGGGGGCCTGTTGTTCAGACCCTGACAAGAATTGCACGGCTCATTGACGGACCGTTCCGTAACATCGGTGTCCTCACCGGAAGTCTTCGGCTCAAAAGAGACAAAGCGACCTGCTACGGGAGTATGCTAGACCCGCATTTTACAACTCTCATCAGAATGAATCAAAACATCTCATCATGCGCCTTGATAACGCCTCCTATTGATGGAGTATGGCGTTTACATGCAACAGGGGAAGGGAAGGTCTTTGGACCGACCAAGAGCCCAAGCATTGTACTTGGCCCCCGGGTCATAGTGTCACTA
>JBAVHJ010000626.1:0-9389 GCA_049685715.1 Terriglobia bacterium
GCATGAAACTTTCCTCGTTGGGCTTTGTTTGGATTTTGGAATTTGAGTTTTATTTGGACTTTGGAGTTTGGAGTTTGGATTTTGATTTCAAGGAACTTTGATGACAATAGGTGATGCCTTGGCTGCAGCGAAGGCACGACTGGTTCACCACTCCATCCCCAGCCCTTACTTGCATGCGGAGGTTTTGCTGCAACGGCTGCTGGGGGTCGAGAAAGTTTTTTTATTGGCCCATCCTGAAGAGGAGCTTGCGGGGGGCGCGGAACGGAAGTATTTCGAGTGGGTGGAACGGCGCGTCCGGGGGGAGCCCGCTCAGTACATCACGGGCTGGCAGGAGTTCTGGGGGCTTGATTTTATCGTGACCCCCGAGGTTCTGATCCCGCGTCCTGAAACTGAGCACCTGGTGGAAACAGTACTGAAATTGAATCACGCCGCCAGGCCTTTGATTGTCGATGTGGGGACGGGTTCCGGGTGTATTGCGGTCGCTTTAGCCAAAGAGATCCCTCAATCCCGGATTTTCGCGATCGATCAGTCGGAGGCGGCGCTCCAGGTGGCCGCCCGCAACGCCGAAAAGCACGGGGTCCATTCTCAGATTGAGTTTCTGGCCGGTGATTGGCTCGACCCCCTTGATGTGCGAGAGTTTGGGAGTGCCGTTGATTTTGTGGTTTCAAATCCTCCCTATGTTCCTTACGAGGATCGTGAAAGTCTCCCCGATGAGGTAAGGAAGTTTGAGCCGGCGATGGCTTTGCACTCGGCACACGGCGACCCTTTGGAAGTTTACCGCCAGTTGATCCGGGGTTCCGAGCCGCGACTCCGGTCCGCAGGCTACCTGGTGGTTGAGATCGGAGCCGGGCAGGATGGATCCATGCCGGAACTCTTTATTTCACCACCATGGTTGGATCTCCATTTTGTGGCCGATCTGCAGTCCATCCCCCGGGTCGTTGTGGCGAGAAGAAAATAGGCGCAAAATAGGAAGGGAAGTCCTGGGGCTCAGAGGATTTAGCTTCTCTTTGTGGTCGGTTCGGTCTCAGGTCCCGGAGATGCTCAAGAACTGTAACGGTGGAACACGACGTAGCGTCTTAAAAATGTGCGAGTTTGACAGAGGGCCTTGGGAGGCTTCCTTTGACACACAAAGCTGACTCCCGATTTTTGTCCTCCGTGTACAATTCTCAGGGCCATTTTAGAAGTTCCAGTGATCCAGGGAGGGGTTTTAATGGCAATCCTCGGTTTTTATAAGAATCATCGACTGATAGCAATCCTCATCCTCGTGGTCGTGCTTGTGGCGGCGGCAGCGTATATCGTCTATTCCCGGGAAGATGCGCCGAAATATGTGGATCAGTCCGTGGAGCGCGGAAATATCCGTTCAGTTGTGGGCGCGACGGGAACGCTGACGGCCATCACGACGACACAAGTGGGAACGCAGGTGTCCGGAACGATCTCCAAGTGGTACGCCGATTTCAACGACCATGTCAAGAACGGCCAGTTACTGGCGGATATTGAGCCCTCTTTGTTCCAGGCGGCCTATGAGCAGGCCAACGCGAATGTCAAAACCGCCGAGGCCGACGTGGTCAACTCGAGAGCTAACATCGGGACCCTTTTGGCGGGCCTGGAAAAGGCAAAGATCGGCGTCCGGGATGCCAAGATCAAACTGGATCGTGCCCAGGGGATGGCCGACAATGGACTTATTCCCCAAAGCGATCTGGACGTCGCCAAGATTAATTACGAGTCTGCCGTTTCGTCACAACGGGCCGCAGAGGCGCAACTTGAGTCAGCGCGGGCCCAGTTGGTCTCTTCTGAAGCCAGGGTCGCACAGGCAAAGGCCAACCTCTCCACGGCCAAGGTGAATCTGGATCACACCAAAATCTACGCCCCGATTGATGGAATCGTAGTGAACCGGGCCATTGACGTGGGACAGACCGTGGCGGCCAGCTTCCAGACGCCAACCCTCTTTACCATTGCCAACGACCTGACCAAGATGCAGGTGTTTGCGAACATCGATGAGGCCGATGTTGGCCGAATTCATGAAAGCAGCGGCTCCATTTTTACGGTCGATGCTTTTCCGGGCGAAATCTTCCGGGGTCGCATCGCGCAGATCCGGTTGAACCCGACCACGATCTCGAATGTTGTGACTTATACGGCGGTGATCCTGGTCGAAAATCCGGAAATGAAACTGAAGCCGGGGATGACGGCCAACGTGACAATTCAAGTGGCCTCGAGAGAGAATGTTCTGAAAGTCCCGAACGCAGCGGTGCGGTTCATCCCTCCCCAAACGGACGAAGAAAAGAAAGCAGCGGCGGGAACTGCGCGGCCCGCGCAAGGCGGTACGCCGCAGAGCGGGGCTCAACCAGGCGGGATTCAGCAAGGCGGGGCGGACCGAGGAAGAGGCCAGGGCTCTGGCGGTGGCGGAATGGGCCGGGGCGGCTTTGGGGGCGGACGTATGTCGGCCGAGCAAAAGGTTTGGATGATCGATTCAAAGACCAAGAAGCTGCGGCCAGTGACAGTCAAGCTGGGAATAACCGACGGCATTTTTACGGAACTGGTTGAAGGACCCCTTCAGGAAGGTGACCGCGTCGTGGTGGCTCAACAGATTGCTGGCGCGGCTCGAACCGGTCAGCAACGTCCGCCGGGAGCTCCGGGTACGACCCCTCGTCCGGGTGGGTTTAGATAAGGTCCTTTTGCTGCGGGGACGGCATGCGCCACCGATCGAGCCGTACGGACAGTGCCGCTCGTCCCGCGGCGATCAAATTTTGGGCAGGAAAATTGAGTGACCGGCGAAAATAATACCATCATCAAGATTGAAGACCTTCACAAAGTGTACGACCTCGGTGAAGTCAAGGTTCACGCGCTAAGGGGCGTTTCCATTGAAGTCCATCGGGGGGAATTTGTGGCTGTCATGGGCGCCTCGGGCTCGGGCAAATCCACCTTCATGAACATTGTCGGATGCCTCGATCGACCCACCGAGGGAAAGTACTTTCTTGAATCGGTGGATGCCTCCACCCTGAGCAAGGATGAACTCGCCGACATTCGCAACCGGAAAATCGGATTCGTCTTCCAGGGGTTCAACCTTCTCTCCCGCACGACCGCGCTGGATAATGTCGAGTTGCCCCTGCTTTACGCCGGTCTCAATGGAAAGGAGCGGCGTGCGCGCTCCCTCGAAGCCCTGCACGACGTGGGACTGGAAGGCCGGGAGTATCACATGCCCAACCAGCTCTCAGGGGGACAGCAGCAGCGCGTCGCCATTGCCCGCGCCCTGGTCAATAAACCTTCGATCATTCTTGCCGACGAGCCCACCGGGAACCTGGACAGCCGCACCTCGGTCGAGGTCATGGATATTTTTCAGAAACTGAATGACCGTTACAACATTACGATCGTCCTGGTGACCCACGAGCGGGACATTGCCAATTATGCCAAGCGCAACGTCGTCTTTAAGGACGGCCGCATTCGACAGGATGTGGTGCTGGAGCAACGCATCTCCGCCGAAGAAGAATTGAAACGCCTCCCCGTCCTCGCCGATTAGTAATCCCGCCGTCCTGCGGACCTATCCCTTTTTCTGGGATCTTCGGAAAAATGCGTGCGTTAGAAGAGATAGAGCATCCTTCCCTGCCCTGAAGGGGCAGCCTTCAAAAGCCTAGGGCAACGCCCTAGGACCGAGGGCTGTTATTAATTTATTGAATTGCCCTGAAAGGGCAATCCTGTGGTGACGGGGCCCGCCATGGTGAGAATCGCTGGAACCCAGGTGTTGGACTGGACCATGGTTGATAATACTATCTTCCTCGGAACCTGAACGTGTTCTCTAACCCTCCCCCCCGGACACACTTCCATGGCACAATCGCTTAAACAAATCCTGCTACATCTCGTTTTCTCCACCAAGTTGCGATACAAGTTCTTGGTGGATTTGCAGATCCGCCGCCAGATTCATGCCTATCTCGCCACCGTGTTCAGAACCTATAAGTCCCCGTCGCTCGAAGGGGGGGCACCGCAGACCATATCCATGCACTGTGTTCGTTTTCAAAGACTCTCTCGGTCGCGGAACTGATCGAGGACGTCAGGAAGGCTTCTTCGAAATGGATCAAGACGAAAGGTGGCCTGTATATGAAGTTTCATTGGCAGAGTGGGTATGGGGCGTTCTCGGTGAGCCCCTCGCAGGTGGCGTCCGTCCGGCGTTATATTCGGAATCAGGAACAACATCACCGGCGGATCACCTTTGAGGAAGAGTTCCGACGAATTCTCACGAAGCACGGAGTCGCATACGATGAGCGGTACTTATGGGATTAAGGTGTTTTCAAAAATCACATTCCTGCAACCGAGATCCGTTTAAAAAGGCATCAGCGAATGACAATGCCGTGGTCATCAGAAACTGGGGGCGCCGCTGTCCCTCAAAGGGTCCTCCATGGCTCCCGAGTCTAGAGAACCTTACAGGGTTCGGAAGTGGCGTGTGAGGTGTCGTCCCAGGGCGTCGCCCTGGGCTTTTGAAGGTTGCCCTTTCAGGGCAGGACCGCTCGATGATTCACCCATCGGATTAAGAATTTGATTCATGCTGGCTTGACATTCTTGGGGCTTGCTGAGCGAATCTGCCTGGGCGGGTTCGTTTTTGCGCCCACAATTTCCGGAAGCGTCTTTTTCTTTAATGACAAAGCTGGTAATGCATTCTTCCCACACTTATAATCTCCCCATCATCAGGATTCCGAATGCGAAGAAGAAGGCATCTTTACACGGGGGCGACTATGGACTTTGAGCAGGCGGGGAAGAAGCTGGACGAGGAGGTTCGGAAGGTGGTCGAATACCTGGAAACCAAGGCGATTCCATCCGCCCGTAAGGACACCAGCAAGTTCTTGCGGTACGCTTCAAAACAGCTGGAAAAGCTAGCCGAAAATATGGATCGAGAACAGGAAAAGAAGTCGGGGAAGTAGCCGATCCACACCCCCGAGCCGATGGGGGAAGATCCAACGTCACGGCTCGACTTACCCAGCAAGATAATTAATGCGAATATTCGGTGACCAATCCACATTTTTGAAAATCCTCATTTGTTTGGGGCTGCTCTTCGTTCTGGGCCTCACGGGCGCTTGCGGAAAGAAAAGGAAGCCGGTTGCGCCTCCCGTGCAAGCGGCCCCGCCTTCAAGTGGAGAAGTGTCGCCGGGTGAGTTGGAGGGACTGGCGTCGTATTATGGCGACCCGCACCACGGACGTCCCACCGCGAGCGGCGAGATTTTTGACAAACATGCCATGACAGCGGCCCACCGAACCCTGCCCTTCCAGACGCAGGTCCGAGTGCACAATCTGGATAACGATAGGAGTGTCGATGTTCGCATCAACGATCGCGGGCCCTTTGTGGCGGGCCGTATCATCGATCTCTCGGAAGAAGCGGGCAAACGGTTGGGTCTTGCGGGGCCGGGAATGGCTCGGGTCCGCCTGGAGATTCTTTCCATGCCCGGGAATGTGAGCGGGATTTATGCGGTCCAAGTGGGAGCGTTCTCGATCAAGAAAAACGCCGACGATTTGCGACGCCAGCTTGAAAGGCGGTATAAGCACGTCACCGTGACTTCGTACGATTCGGAGTATGGGACCTTCTATCGTGTTCGCGTGGGAGCCGAGTCATCGCTTGTAAAAGCCCGCGAGCTTGCACGCGAGGTCCAAAATGAGAATCTTCAGGGCCTGGTTGTTCGACTTGATGAAAAATAGTAACTCTTCCATTTTGATAACCGCTCGTTCAATCTGACTTCAACCCCACATCGTCTCAATCAACGATTCAGATAAGAAGCGGAGAGAGCGGATCGGGTTGTATGATTTTCACAAAAGATGGGCAGTTGACGCGCCGTTCAAACCTGCCTCGAAGGTTGGTCTCTCAATCTGTAACGAGGATGGCCGGATATTCGTCATATCTCTCTTGAGCGTGGGTCCATGCGGGGTGGGTGTGCCTTGCTGGCGGCTCTCGGAAAAAAAGTTTCATACAATAAAGGCGTTTGTTCCCGGTGATAGAATGAGTTTCCTGGCGATTATTAAAGTGGCGGTCATGGCGTTGCGGCGTCACAAGCTGCGCTCCGTGCTGACGATGCTGGGCATCATTATCGGCGTGGGCGCGGTCATTGCCGTGTTCGCCATTGGAAGCGGCGCAAAGAAGATGATCGACGACCAGATCGCGCAGGCGGGGACCAACCTGATCTTCATCAGCCCCGGGACGCAGACGGCGGGCGGCATTCATTGGGGCATGGGATCGATCACCACGATGGTGGATGACGATGCCAAGGCCATCGAGCGGGAGTGCACCGCGGTCTCGGAGGTGACTCCGGGTATGCGAACCCAGGCCCAGGTGGTGGCAGGAGGCCAGAACTGGTCCACCGGAATTACAGGACACAACCAGCTCTTTCCCACCATCCGCAACTGGCCGATTGAATCCGGCTCCTTCTATTCCGAACAGGATGTGGCTTCGGTGGCACGGGTCGCGGTGCTCGGTAAGACCGTGGCTGAGAATCTCTTTGGAGGTCAGGATCCCATCGGGCAGATGATCCGCATCAAGGGCCAGCCCTTCAAGGTGGTGGGGACTCTGATCCCCAAAGGCCAGGACGCCATGGGACACGATCAGGACGATACCGTCGTCATTCCTTACACCACCCTTCAGAAGAAACTGCTCGGCATCACCTACCTGCACTTCATTATTGCCTCCGCCTCAACGCAGGAGTCCATCCCGCTCGCCCAGGAGCAGATTGATTCCTTGCTGCGCCAACGGCACGGCATCCAGCCAGGGCAGGACGCCGACTTCTTCATCCGCACCCTTTCGGACATGGCGCGGATGCGCAACGAGTCGAACCAGGTCATGACCTACCTGCTTCTGGTGATCGCTTCCGTCTCCTTGCTCGTCGGGGGGATCGGCGTCATGAACATCATGCTCGTCTCGGTCACTGAACGGACGCGCGAGATCGGCATCCGCATGGCCGTCGGCGCGAAATCGCGGGACCTCCTGCGCCAGTTTCTCCTCGAAGCGAGCACGCTTTCGCTCTTTGGCGGTCTGGTCGGGATCGGCCTCGGGACGCTCTCTTCCTCCCTGATCACGAACTTCCTTCAGTGGCCGACCACGATCTCGGTGTTGTCAATCATACTGGCCTTCACGGTGTCCGCCACGGTGGGCATCGTCTTCGGATTTTATCCCGCCTGGAAAGCCGCGCAGTTGGATCCCATCGACGCCCTGCGCTACGAATAAGCATTAACGCACTCCAAATAGATGGTTATCACCGTCAGGCATTGGCCTGCAGAAAGAATCCTCCCAGCGGAAGCTGGAGGATCCTTCAATTCCAACCTACGACAAGGAGATTTAATATACCCCCAAAAACGTCCCACTCATCCCGCGTGCGGGAGGGGTGGGACTCTCGCCATTGGGGGGAGAGTCGCTTAGTTAGGGGGAAAATGAATCATCCCCCAGCTTTCTCAGGGGAAATTTCCCTTCGTGTAAAACGGGATTGAACCCAACGTTATGGCCTCTGGACGTCTTTGTGTGAGCAATAGGAACGAACGATGCGGGTAGCCTCGAAGAACGGCTCTCGTGTAGAATCAATTCATGACTGATGCCACGATGAACTGCCTTTTTTGCAAAATTGCGCGGCGCGAAGCGCCGGCCAAGTATGTCCACGAAGATGAATCGGCGGTGGCGTTTGAGGACATCCGGCCCCGTGCCCCCACGCATCTCGTGGTCATCCCGCGCAAACACCTTGAATCGCTCAACGCCATGGGGGCCGAGGACGAACCCGTGATCGGGCATTTGCATTCGATCGCGGCAGCACTGGCACATCAGCGCGGGCTCGATCAAACGGGCTACCGGGTCGTGATCAACACCGGCCGCAATGCCGGCCAGTCGGTCTTCCACGTGCATCTGCATCTGCTGGGCGGCCGCCCCATGAGGTGGCCTCCGGGGTAAAGCAAGAAGGGCGAAGTAAACCGCCGAGACGCTGAGAGCGCAGAGTTTAGGATAAGGCCCCCGAGCCATGGTTGCCTCGGCGCCTTCGTTGCGGGCTTTGCGGTTTGCATTACGACAGAGGAATTGAAGGAATCTAAGAGCTTCGCTTCTTGCGGTGATTCGACACCCAGCGCATGGTGACCCCAACCACTTGGCCCACCACATCGACGCCCTGGGGATAGGCCACGGTTTCCGGTTTGCAGGGAGAGAGCGGGTGAGGCACGAGGTGCAGACGGTCTTTCACGAGGCTGCACCAACAGCAGGCATCGCGATCACGAAGTTCCAGCAGGTAGATGGGCCGATCAAACTCACTCTTCCAACCTTCCCGCGAAATCGAGCACCGCTTGACATCGACCTGGACCAGGCTTCCCGGTTTGATCATCGGGAACATCATGAAGTCGTCCAGCCCGATCGAAAAGTAGGCATGATTTTTCAAATCCAACTGGGCGAGGAGCCCGACAGGCACTTCTCTCCAGGTTTTCACCAGACGACTTAAGAAACCCGTCGACCGGGGATCGAAGGAGGGATCCAACAAAGCCGGAAGTGGAAGGGTTTTTCCGTCTGGAGGCGAATGGAAGCTCATCGTCACCGGATGCGTCCTCTCCACCCGCACAAGGTTGTGATACTTCGACCCCCGCTCACGCGGCAGCCCGTACCACGTCAGCACGTCCGCGAGATCCAAACGGTAGATGGCGCACAGGGAAAAGAGCTTGTAGATGTTGGGAATGGAATGGGCATTCTCGATCACGGAGAGATGACTGTGCCGGATCGCATATTGTGGGTTCCCCTCGATTCGGGCGATTTCGAGACTCGCGGTCTGGATGGCTTCCTGGGTCAATCCCAGTTTCTCCCGCATATTCTTGAGACGGAAGCCGGCATCATCAGAGTGCATCAGTTTCTTCCCCCGGCGAGTGCTCTTCAGCCTTGTCAAGATCTTGACAAAATGAGAACCATTCGGCCGCTCCACTTATTTCATGGCATGATGACGACAGTATTAACGTGTGACCCCCAAAGGAAGATTGGCGAGTGCAAATTTTCAGATCCAATCAAATGCTCAAGGGACTCGAAAAACAATGTCCAAGGTCAATCACGCAATACCGTGGACGGACACCCCGAGAGAAACCCTGTGACCGGGAGTGAACGACCATGTCGACGATGAAGATCCTGGATACTCCCGGATAAAGTCTCCGGCAGACCGATCTCACCGTTCTGTTTTGACAATCAGTGACGGGGGAAGCGGGCTTCAACAATGCTGTGCATGCCGCCACGACTGGTGAATTCGCCCTTCACACGGGCCCACCGCGGTCGGCACGCCACGACAAAATCCTTCAGGATCTTGTTGACGGCGTTCTCATAAAAGATTCCGAGATTTCGATACGCCAGGAAGTACTGTCGCAAGGATTTCAGTTCGACGCATTGCTTGTTCGGCACATAGTGGATCGTAATC
>JBAVHJ010000627.1:0-15140 GCA_049685715.1 Terriglobia bacterium
GGGGTTGTGGCCGATCAGGCGCGTTGACCCAGCGTAGGCCTTTAGAACAGGCCAACGCTGGGCTCCATTCCACAGCGCCCGTGGCGCTGGTTGAGCCTTGTTCGATGATGAACGTTTCCAACCCGAAAATTCGGGCTTGGTTTCTGGAAGGTGCGTTGGGAGCGCAGGGGGCTTTGGCGCAGGCGGAAGCCCCTGCGGCAGCCGACAATTATTTCCCGATGCAGAACCGCGAAAAGATGTTTCCCAGGATGTCTTCGACCGTGGTGGCGCCGGTAATCGTGTCGAGCGATTTCAGCGCGCCGTACAGGGCGAGAAGAATCACCTCATGGGGATCACTCGCGTGCATCTCCTTGAGCGCCTCTCCGAGTTTTGCCTGACACTCCGAAAGCAACTGGTGATGGCGCAGGTTGGTCACCAGGGACTGCGGGACGATATGATCTACCGACCGGCCGGTAGCCAATTCAAAAATGACCTCTTGAAGACGAGGGATCCCCTCACGGGTCTTGGCGGAGACCGGGAGCACCCGGCAGGCGCTGAGTTCCGGGCGGGAGGGTTCAATCCGCACCCCCAAGTCGCACTTGTTCAGCACGACCACGTGCTTCAAGGGCCCGACCTCGTCGACAAGCCTCTTCTCCCCGGCATCCCAGGGCGTGGAGGCATCCAGCACCAACAAGATGAGGTCACTCTCTGCCAGGGCGGCGTAAGATCGCGCCAC
Organism: Terriglobia bacterium; assembly: GCA_049685715.1. GTDB lineage: Bacteria > Acidobacteriota > Terriglobia > JAIQFV01 > JAIQFV01 > JAIQFV01. The sequence continues at coordinate 716 of JBAVHJ010000627.1, forward strand.
ACCTTCGCGCTCCACCACATCCTGCGACTCGCGAATCCCGGCGGTGTCCATCAGGCGTACGGGGATGCCGTGGATCTGGGCCATCTCCGAGATCAGATCCCGGGTCGTTCCCGGGATGTCGGTCACGATTGCCCGGTCGCTTGACAACAGACAATTGAACAGGCTCGACTTGCCGACATTGGGCCGACCGATGATGGCCAGCGAAAGCCCTTCCCGAATGATCCGGCCGGCCGAAAAACTCTGAAGGATGGGATCCAGCTCACCGCGTAGATCCTCGAGCCTGGATTCAATCGCTTCATCAGCGAGAACAGGGACATCATCCTCCCCAAAATCTATCCCTGCCTCGAGAAGAGAGATGAGATCGATCAGATGCTCCTTCAGTGGCCCCAGGGTCTGCGACAGAAGCCCGTGTGCCTGCTGGATGGCCACCTGGGCCTGATAGAGCGTCCGGGCATCAATCAAATCCTGGATGGCCTCCGCCTGCACGAGATCGATGCGCCCGTTCAAAAATGCCCGAAGGGTGAATTCGCCGGGTTCGGCAATGCGTGCCCCCTGCGTCATGGCGAGTTGGACAAGGTGATGCAGCACCACGGGCGATCCGTGACAACTGATCTCAACGACATCCTCACCGGTATAAGATCTCGGGCCCTTGAAGAAGGTCACCACCGCCTCATCGATCAAAGCGCCGCTGGAGGGATCCACGAGGTCAATTCGTTCGGCATAGCGAGGCGAAAGGATTGTGCCGCCCGCTTGAGACCCATGGGCCGCCATAAGGGACTGTGCAATGGGCAGGGCGGCTTCTCCACTCAACCGAATGACTCCGATCCCGCTGCGTCCCGGTGGGGTTGAAATGGCGACGATGGTGTCGTGGGGATTCACGCTTGGATTCTATACCAGGCGAGCGAGCGAAGGAGAAATGTTTGAGGAGAGGGGATAGGGCAGGGAATGATAAGACGGAAGATTTAGACGCCCATCACAAAGGGAGTCTTGTGTTCCATGAATATTTCAGTAGAGGTAGTCCACCAAGGCGGGCTGCCTCACAACAGAACTTAATCTGACGGATAGATGACCACTTTCCGGTACTCGGCCTCGCCCTCGCTCTCCGTCCGGATGGTCTGGTCCTCGGCCAGGGCCAAATGAACAATCCGGCGTTCCCGGGAATCCATGGGATTCAACTTGAACGGGAGCTTGGTTTCACGCACCTTCTCCGCCGCCGCCCGTGCGATCAATTGAAGCTCGGTCATGCGCGTTCGCTTCTTGCCCATGACATCGCAATTGATCATCCCATGGTGGTTGACATCCGCCTGAAAAATCTTGTTGAGAAGGTACTCGACGGCATGCAGCAGTTCCGCCCGGTTCGCAGTGAGTTCTTCCACATCCCGCCCGGAGAGATCCAGATAAAGCATTCCCTCGGCCACAGACATGGAGCATTCAACCTTGAACCCCATCGTTTCGAAAAGATGGTTGGCAAAACCCAAAAGGCGCGTTTGAAAATCTGTCTGATTAGGAATTCCTGTTTCCTTTTCCATAGTTGAAATACTTAAGACGCTGAAAGCCTTCCCTTCGTCACTTTTTTGCGGTGTCGGTGGCCTGTGACGCTACCATCCCGTGTTTGTTCAAGTACAATTGTTGAATAATCCCGATCACGTTCCCTGTCAACCAATAGAGCACCAACCCGCTCGCCACCTTCGCAAACATGAATCCAAAGACGAGAGGCATCAACATGAAGAGCTTGGCCTGGGCCGGATCAGCCGATGGAGTCGGAGTGAGTCTTTGCATCAGGAACTGTGTAACGACCATGATGATCACCAAAACAAAGGTCTTATCGTACTGCGAAAGATCAGGGATCCAGAGGAATGAAACCTGTCGCAGATCAATTGCTACGGTCAAGACATTGTAGAAAGCAATCAAGATCGGCATTTGTAGTAGTATTGGGAGGCACCCACCTAAAGGGTTAACCCCGTGTTCCTTGTACAGGGCCATCATCTCCTGATTCATTTCCTGTTTCTTGGGATCATTCACCTTGTACTTCTTATATCTTTCCTGAATGGCCTTAATTTTGGGCTGAAGTTTCTGCATTTTCTGCGCAGAAACCATGCTTTTCCAACGCAATGGAAAGATTGCCATGTTAATGACGAGTGTCAGGAGGACGACCGCAAGGCCATAATTCTTACAATAGCCGTAGATCCACCTTAAGGCGAGAAACAGCGGTTTTCCTATGAGCCCAAACCATCCAAAATCAACCAGGGACTCCAGTTGGGGATCCACGTTTCGGAGGATGCCAATTTCCTTCGGCCCGACGTAGAGACGGAGGGGCAGCGGCGGAAGCGCTAGTCGAGCACCTGTCTGCACGACCTGGATACGGGAGATTGGAGAAGGGGGGATGAAGATTGCCACAAAATACCGATCTTCCACCCCCCCCACTTTGAATCCACCGACCAGATCCTGGGTGTCTTTCACCTTGGCAAGTGAAGTTTTCGTGGGCCGTCCTTCGGTGAGCGTCACGACCTCGCGGGCGTCATCGCGCATTTCCAGGGCATTGTCCCCAAACCGCGCAGGCCATTGAACCATATAGGGCAGACTAATCCCGCTCTTCTTCACTTGAATATCCAAGTCCGCGAGGTAGGCGTTGGGTCTCAAGGCGAGGGACTTCTCAACCTCAATCCCATTCTCCGAATAACGCAAAACTACACCCGACCGTTCCGCGGCCGCTGTGTTCCCCTGAATTCCCGGGGTATCGACAAAAAGTGCTGAATTGATCTGGCTGGTCAGGTCAGTATTGTCGGGGAAATGCAAGGAGAGGGGCAATCCTCCCTTATTCGGATCCGCTCCTGCGACCACATCGAGCAACTGCCGGTTCGAATCCTTATACTGCTTCAGAATCCAACTTTTCACGATCGCGCCGCGATTTGAAAGAATGATTTTGACGAGCGAATTCTCCAGAACAATGTCGTGCTCACGTTCCGCCCGAATTGCGGAAACTTCTGTGGATCCATGTGTCGCCTTGACTTCTGGCGGGGGGGGCAGTGCAGGAGGATTTGTGTCCGGTAGAGATTGCGTCTTCGCTGGGGGAGCCTGGGCTGGTTTCGCAGTCTGCTTAAACTTCTTTTCAATCAGCACCTGGGAAAGAACCAGCACTAACAACGAGAGCACGAATGCGAGCAGGAATCTTTTTTCCATGGTTTTTAGGTAATTGGCAGATCCAACCCGAATTCCAATTTTCAGAATTCAGGTTAAAGCAAGGGATCGTAGCCACCCTCAACAAGCGGATGACAGCGCAGCAATCGTCTCAGTGCCAGCCAGCTCCCTTTAAGAATCCCATACCTTTCCACGGCCTCAGAGGCGTATTGGGAACAGGAGGGAACAAACCTGCAGGATGGGGGGAGCAAAGGCGAGACAAACCTGTGATACAGGTTAATTGCGCTTAGCACCAACCGACGCATCGTACTTCCCCTTCAAATGTGAGAGCACCTGGGCGACGTCCTCGGCGAGCACCTGGCATTTCAGGTTCGCCGCGGATGGATGTGGATTGAAAACGAAGTCGTATCCTGGCATCGCCTCTCTTTGGTGAAAGCGCAAGGCCTCCCGAAAAATGCGCCTGATCCGGTTGCGCCGGACAGCCGACCCTAACTTCTTGGACACCGACATTCCGAAACGACTGTACGCCAATTGATTCTGATCAAAGAAAACAACGAAATGAGAACCTCGTGCCCGCCGGCCGTTCTTATACACCTTCTGAAAATCGCTTCGGCGAGTAATTCGAATTTGCTTGGGAAATTTCAAGGCACCATCTACAGTCATACCCCAATCAGTTCTGCCTAAGGAATCAGTCGCTTACGACCCTTCGCCCGCCGCCGCTTCAGGACCAAGCGGCCCGAGCGTGTGGACATGCGTTCCCGAAAACCGTGGGTTTTGGCTCGCCGTCTCCGATTGGGTTGAAAAGTTCTCTTCGGCATCAGGTGTGCTCCTAGTTTGATTCCAGCATGCTTGCAAAACCCCCACTATAGTGGCGCTCCGCTTGCCTGTCAAGCCAATTGCAGGAGTGGAGCGCCTCTCCCGTCAGACGGCTCTGTTTGTGAGAAATCATCTCTTTTGCTATACTTTGTCGTTTAGCTTCTATGTGGCTTTCAAGTCAGCTTGGATTCCGGGATTTATCGAGTTGCACCATTTCTCATCGCCGCGGCGAGTTCCAATGAAGGGCCTGAAGTCTTGCCGTCACAAGAGGTTCGCACCTCTCACCGTGGTTGAAATTTCGAAATACAAGTTGAGAGCGAGATCCGCCGAAGGTGATCTCTGCGGATGAAGGGTGACCGGCTGTCTCGTCCGGACAACCTTCCCGGCACGGTTTTTCGGTAGTGGATCAGCGTCGTCAGAGCGCTCCCGTAGTCATTTCCATCGATGGCAAACCCACTGGATTTCCGTCGGTGAATAGGAATTTCCTTCATGTACATCATACTCAGTTGGGTCGCCGTTCTTTTCTATCTCGTCACCGAAGGGCTCTATGGGTTTAACCTCTTTGAGCGAAGGCCGGCGCTTGCCAAACTGGCTTCTCGATTCCTGATACTCAGCATGGCGATTCATTTTGGCGCCATGCTGGCGCGTTCGCGCCAGTTTCAGGTTGTTCCCTACAACGACCTGTACGGGTCGCTCTCGCTGTTTGCCTGGATGGTGGCGATCATTTATCTGGCGTTGGAATTCCGCCACCGCCAAAAGTCCGTGGGCGCGTTTCTGCTTCCCATACCCATTATTCTCCTGGTGCTGGCCACTTTGTTGAACCGGACGGAACGCTACACCCCCCCGGCTGAACTGCGCGGAGCGCTGTTTGCCTACCATGTCACGTCCAACATCTTTGCCTACTCCGCGTTCACGGTCTCTTTCATCCTCTCGGCGATGTACCTGCTTCAACACCATCAAATTCGAATACGCCGCTCGGGACTCCTCTTTTCTCGGCTGCCTTCGCTGGAGCTATTGGAGCGAATGAATCGCACCTCGGTGGCCATCGGCGTCCCCGTTCTGCTGTGCGGGATTCTGCTCGGATCCCTGTGGGCGCGAAAACTCCATGTCCGTTGGGTGTGGGACCCGAAGCTCGTCTGGTCGCTGATCACCCTGCTCATTTATGCCGGATATCTTTTTCTGGAGAACCGGGGAACTTGGAAAGGGAAGCGCTCGGCCATCATCTCGGTGTGCGGCTTCCTGATCATTATTTTCAGTTACAGCGTGGTCAATTTGTTCTTCTCCTCGTTCCACAAGTTTTATTGAAATCGGATGGCGATCTTTTTAGTGGGACTCAATCATACGACGGCTCCCGTGGACGTTCGGGAGCGGGTCGTCTTCACTTCGGATCAGAGCCGAACCGCCCTGACCACCCTCTCGGATCGAGGGTTGCTCCGTGAGGACGTCATTCTCTCCACCTGCAATCGCAGTGAGATTTACGGGCTGACGGAAGGGGACTCCAGCCCGCTGGTGGAAATTCGGGACTTCGTTTGTGAATTCCATCATGTCTCTCCCGCCGCCCTGAACGGTTGTTTCTACCAGCAGACCCAGGAGGAGGCGGTGCGGCATCTTTTTCGTGTCGCTTCCAGCCTGGATTCCCAGGTCGTGGGCGAGCCCCACATCCTCGGGCAGGTCCGCAATGCCTTCGTCCTGGCGCTCGAAAACAAAAGCACGGGAATTGTATTGAACCGGCTGTTTCAAAAAGCGGTCGAGGTCGGGAAACGGGTGCGTGCGGAAACTGAAATCGGCAGCCGCCCGGTTTCCCTCAGCTCCGTCGCCGTCGAAACGGCCGCCAAGATTTTTGGAAAGCTGGAAGGGCGCGCCGTGCTGGTGCTGGGAGCCGGAGAGATGAGCGAATTGACCGTGGAGTCCCTCTCCTTGCACGGCGTGACGAACTTCGTCGTCACGAATCGTTCGCTCGACCGGGCACAGGAACTGGCGGCGAAATTCAAGGGCACCGCGATCCCCTGGGAGAAGCTGGACGAGGCGCTGCTGCCGCCGGATATCATCATCAGCTCCACCAGTTCGCCGGACTTCGTGATCACCAAAGAGCACCTGGAGCGCTTGATGTCCGCGCGCAAGCGCCGTGCCCTGTTTTTCATCGATATCGCGCTGCCCCGGGACATTGACCCCCGCGTCCAGGAAATTTACAACGTCTACCTGTACAACCTCGACGATCTCAAGTCCATCGCGGAGAACAATCGGGCCGAACGCGAGAAGGACATCCCCAAGGCCGACAAGATTGTCGATGAAGAGGTGCGTCTCTTTATGCGGTGGCTGGAGGGACTGGCGGCGGTCCCCACCGTCACCAGCCTTCGAAAGAAGGTGGAACAAATCCGAACCGCTGAGCTGGAAGCCCATTTGCGCAAGCTGGGGCCGGTGGGGGAACGGGAACGGAACATCATCGACGCCCTGACGCAGTCCATCGTGAACAAAATTTTGCATGAGCCGACGATCCGTCTGAAACGCACCACGGATGAAAGTGAGCGGAAAGACCACGCCAAGGCGCTGCGGTATCTTTTTGATCTGGACAAGGAAGAATGGTAAAGATCATCACCATCGGCACCCGCGGAAGCCAGCTGGCCTTGTGGCAGGCCCACTTCGTTCGGGACGCGCTCGCTCACCTTTCTCCTGAAACGACCATCGAACTCAAAACCATCAAGACGGAAGGCGACCGTGATACCAACGCCCCGGTCGCGCAGTTGAGCGGCAAAGGCGTATTCATCAAGGAAATTGAAGATGCCTTGTTGTCACGAGAGGTGGACATCGCCGTGCACAGCATGAAGGATGTCCCCACGGAAATTCCCGATAGGCTCGTCATCGCGGCGGTCTGCGAGCGCGAGGACGTGCGCGACGCCCTCCTCAGCCGCGATGGGAAGAAACTGGCTGAGCTTCCCCCCGGGGCCCGGATCGGGACCAGCAGCCTTCGACGCCAGGCCCTGCTGAAACATTTTCGTTCGGATTTCAACATCCTGACGCTCCGTGGAAATTTGAATACCCGCGTGAGAAAGTTGGACGAAGGACTTTACGATGCCATCGTGCTCGCCACGGCGGGACTTCAGCGGCTGGGATGGTCCTCACGTATTTCGGAAACTCTCTCCACCGACATTGCGCTGCCCGCCGTCGCTCAAGGGGCGGTGGGGGTCGAATGCCGGGGCGGAGACCAGGAACTGTGCCAACTGGTCGGTCGGCTGAATCACTCCCTCACCCGCTCGGCAGTGGACGCTGAGCGGACCCTGCTTCATGAGCTCGAGGGCGGCTGCCAGGTGCCTATCGGGGCCTGGGCACGCGAAGAGAACGGACGATTCATCCTGGAGGCGTGCGTGATGTCGATCGATGGAAAAATTTATTTGCGAGATCGAATTGAGGGATCCGCATCGGAAGCGCATTCGCTCGGGACCACCTTGGCTAAAAGACTTCTCGAGGCTGGGGCGGATAAGATCCTGGATGTGATTCGACGCACCACGGCTCCAGAGCTGCCTGCGGTTTAAGCGACAATCCCGCCTGTCTCCTCGAGCTGAAAGCGCTTGAGGAGCGAAAGGGCTGATCCGGGAATGGCTGTGAATCCATCTCTCACCCCAACAAGAAGCCGCCCGCTGGCGGACCGGCGCATTGTCGTCACTCGCGCCCGGGAGCAGGCTGCGGAATTCGCGGCCCAGTTGGAAGCGGCGGGAGCACAGGTCATCACCCTGCCGCTGATTCAAATCGCCGACCCTCCTTCCTGGGCCCTGGTCGACCGCGCGATGGATCAGTTGGCCAAGTTTGATCTGTTGGTCTTTACCAGCGCCAACGCTGTCGATAAGTGGACGGGGAGAGGACGGACTCAAAACAAGAGTCCGGTTTTAGGAACTCATCAAGTCTATGCCGTCGGCTCAGCGACCGCACAGCGGCTTCAGGCACTGGGCTATCGCGCGGATCTCGTCCCGGAGGATTACAGCGCCAAAGGAATCCTCCAGTCCCTGGGATCTGATTTACGCCAGAAGAAGATCTTGTTGCCGCGCGGAGATCTGGCGCGAGATGAACTGCCCCGTGAGCTGCGGGACCGAGGAGCGGAAGTTCTTGAGGTGGTGGTGTATCGCACGCGGCCCGCAGACATCCTGCCTTTCACTTGGGTTGAGCAAATGAGAAGGGGAGAGATCGATGTGATTACCTTTGCCTCCCCGTCGGCGGTTCAACAGTTCGTTCTCTGGGTGGGCGCTGAGCAACTTGATGCCGTCAAAGATCACTTTCACGCCGCCTCAATCGGACCCACGACGTCTTCGGCGTTGCGGGAACACGGCCTGAAGGTCGCCATCGAAGCGGCCCCTTCGACCTTGGCCGATTTGACGGCGGCCATTGTTCGCTTTTATCAATCTTCTTGAATTCCGGAGGTCGTTCCTATGTCTTTTCCGATTCATCGACCGCGGCGGTTGCGCCGCAATGAACTGATTCGCAGCATGGTTCGAGAAACCGCGCTTTCACCCAGGGACTTCATCTATCCCCTGTTTGTATGCCCCGGCAAGAAAGTGAAAAAGGAAATTCGTTCCATGCCCGGGGTCTATCAAATGTCCGTGGACGAGATCGTCCGCGAATGTCGGGACGTGGCGCGGTTGGGCATCCCCGCCATCATCCTTTTTGGCATCCCCGAGGCCAAGGACGAAATCGGCAGTCATGCCTCGATCGAACAGGGAGTGGTGCAGCAGGCCATCCGCGCCATCAAGAAAGCGAAAATCAATTTGATCGTCATCACCGATGTGTGTTTGTGCGAGTACACGAGCCACGGTCACTGCGGAGTGATTGAAAACGGCGATGTGGCCAACGACCCGACGTTGAAATTGCTGGCGGATGAGGCCCTTTCTCACGCCCAGGCGGGCGCCGATATCGTGGCCCCATCCGATATGATGGATGGGCGCGTGAAAGCCATCCGGGAAGTCCTCGACGAGAATGATTTTTCGAACCTCCCCATTCTTTCTTACGCGGTCAAGTACTGTTCGGGCTTCTATGGGCCGTTCCGTGAAGCGGCTGAAAGCGCGCCGAAGTTTGGGGACCGGCGGTCGTACCAGATGGATCCGGCCAACCGGATCGAGGCGATCAAAGAGGCCCTGAACGACATTGACGAAGGCGCGGACATGGTCATGGTGAAGCCGGCCCTGCCTTACCTCGACATCATTCGCGAGGTGCGGAATGCGGTCACGGTCCCCGTTGCGGCCTATAATGTCAGCGGCGAATATTCCATGGTGAAGGCGGCCGTCCGCAACCGCTGGCTCGATGAGCGGCGCGTGGTTTTGGAGTTGTTGACCTCGATTAAGCGTGCGGGCGCCGATTTAATTTTGACCTATTTTGCAAAGGATGCTGCCCAATGGCTGAAGGAAAAATGAAAGCGCTACAGAGCTCGAAATTCTGGTTCCGGGAAGCCAGGAAGTCCATTCCCGGCGGCGTGGACAGCCCCGTGCGGGCCTTCCAATCGGTGGGGGGCGAGCCCTTTTTCGTCAAGAGGGCTTACGGTTCAAAGATCGTTGATGTCGAGGAGCACGAATACATCGATTTTGTTGGATCGTACGGGCCGTTGATCCTGGGGCATGCCCATCCCGCCATCGTGCGCGTCATCCAGGAACAGGTGACCCATGGAACGAGTTATGGAGCGCCCACCTCGCTGGAGGTAGAGCTCGCGAACCTGGTGAAAACGGCCATGCCGTCCATCGACCTGGTGCGATTCGTCAATTCGGGAACGGAAGCCACCATGAGCGCCATCCGGGTGGCGCGAGCGTTTACCAAACGGAAAAAAATCCTGAAGTTCGAAGGGTGCTACCACGGGCATGCCGACAGCTTTCTGTCAAAGGCCGGCTCGGGACTCGCCACCCTGGGGATTGCAGCGAGTCCGGGAGTGCCTGAAGAATTGGCCGCCCTCACGTTGAATGTTCCCTACAACAATCTCGACGCGGTTCGAAAGACGTTTGAAAGGGAAGGCAAAGAGATTGCCGCCATCATCGTGGAGCCCATTCCGGCCAATATGGGTGTCGTTCTGCCCCATGGAGCGTTTCTTTCAGGCTTGCGGGAAGTGACACGTGAATACGGGGCGCTATTAATCTTCGACGAGGTGATATCCGGGTTTCGCCTCGCTCTTGGAGGAGCTCAGGAGTTCGTGGGCGTGCATCCCGATCTCACCACGTTGGGCAAGATCATCGGTGGGGGATTGCCGGTGGGCGCCTACGGCGGCCGAAGCGATGTGATGTCACTGGTGGCGCCGCTGGGGCCGGTTTACCAAGCCGGAACCCTGTCCGGAAATCCGCTGGCCATGCGCGCCGGCATCGAGATGCTCCGCCAGTTGCAGATGCCCAGTTTTTATAAGACGCTTGACGAGAAAACACAACGGTTTGTCGAGGCCTTGCACACCACCGTCAAACGGCGCAACTGGCCGATCACCATCAATCACATCGGCTCTATGCTCACCGTTTTCTTTACCGGCAAGCCAGTAATCGACTACGACTCCGCCAGAACGTCCGACACCAAGGCTTATGCCAAATTCTTCCACGAAATGTTACATCGCGGCATCTTTTTAGCCCCCTCGCAGTTTGAGGCCATGTTCATCTCATCCGCGCACACCATCGACGATTTAAGCAAGACCGCTGACGCCGCGGAACAGATCCTGGAAAGGATGTATTGAGCTTTCCATAACCCATGACTGAAATCGATCTCTTCGAATTGAACGTCTATCCAAGGATCAGCAAGAATCTCGGCATTGCCACGCGCACGGAGCGATTCAAGACGCGGGAGGATGCCGAGGCTCGCCAACGAGAAATCGAGGCGATAGACACCGAGCATCGCCTCGCTGTTGAGATTTCAGAGGTGGCCCAGGAGAAGTGATTCTTCCCGGGTGCCGCAGACATCGCGTCCGCGACGGAGAATCGACCGGAGCGCTTCAAACGGAGTAAACGCGGTCATCCCTCGAAGGTGCGGGCATTCCCCCCATTGACCGAAATACCTCACTCAGTCCTTTGCCCTTTGTGATTTCAATGTTGGGTTGACCTCCCGCGGATCGCACGCTGCACTGCTTCCCGATAATGGGCAGTTGGAACAGCTCCGACGATAGGGAACTGGTCCGGGAGAATGACGGTGGGGATTCCGGTGACACCAAACTCCTCGCTCGCAATTCGATAATCCTTCAAAATGGTCTCTTTGAACTGCCTCGACTCCAGGGCCTCCCGCAGAGTCTCCATGCTGATGTTGTAATCGAACGCGAGGCGGACCAGGAAATCGACGTTGCTGATGTCCTCGTGGCGGGTAAAGAAAGCCTGAAACAATGCCAGGTCAAAGGCGTCGAACCGATCCGGATAATTCCGTTGCACAAACGCCGCAGCCTCCAGCGCCGGCATCGAGGAGCGCGGATAAGGGGCTCCCAGGGGAGGAATCGAAAAGGTGGGCGGGTGGGTCAATTCGGCATCGGTCTTCAACTGTTCGCTGGCGGCGTGACGATGTGAGATGATGTATTCCGTGAATTCGGCATGATTTTCCACACCTCGCCGCAACGGAAAGAACTTCTCGACCAGCTCAATCGAGTCCTGAAACTCCTTCTGGATGATGCGCAGCCGCAACGCGGCGTTGTAGCACCACGGTCAGAGATAGTCTGAAAATACGATCACGGGAATTTTGTCACTCATGGCACCTACCTTCTTGAGGTCGGGGCGGCGCATCAGTTTCTTTTCGATGTCTGCGCCACCCATTCATTGGACACAGATGAACGCGGACTATAGGGATCTTGGATAAAAGCCGGAGTCGCGCATCCCGCGAGCAATCTGAGTTTGTGTCAGCTACCCAGAGTTCTCACTTTCATGGTGGATTGATGGGGCTCATCGCATAACGCTCCCTGAAATACTCCAAGATGGCTTTCTGGAGCTCGTGAATTTTTCCATCAAACAAATGGTTTGCTCCTTCGACAAGGACAAGCTTCTTCGGCTCCGACAAGGTGTCATACCACGCCTCGATGGCCTCTTGGGGTCCGAACTCGTCGCGTGACCCCTGAATAACCAGTTTTGGTTTCGGGCACGCGGCAAGGAATGAAAATGAGGAGATGTTGAGCGGTATTCCCAGGCCGATGAGTTGCATGATCCGTTCATCCTCGGCGCCCACTTGAAGCCCCACCCAGGCGCCAAAGGAAAACCCGAGCAGAGCAAGTTTCGTATCTGGAAAACGCGTGTGCAGAAAATCAATGGCAGCGCGAACGTCGTCCTTCTCTCCTCGACCTTCGTCATACGCGCCCGCGCTTTGACTCACTCCACGAAAGTTGAATTGAAGCGTCACCATCCCCAAGGACTGGAGCGCCCGCGCCGAACGGAAGATGGCCTTCGTGTGCATGGTCCCGCCAAACTGCGGGTGAGGATGACACAATACACAGGCCCAATCTCGCTGGGACATTTTCGGTTCGGTCAACAGGGCTTCGAGCTGGCCGGAGGATGAGGGAATGAATAGATGCATAGCGGTTGCGAACGAGAGATATTGAATTACAGCCCCCCTAGGGGGGCTTGAGTGCGTACAGCCCGCTGGTTTACCGGCGGGAAAGGAGACGCTCGCTGGATTTTTCACCCCGATTCATCGGGGTAAGACTTCCTACTCGCCTGCTCCCGCCGCTGAAGCGGCGGGCTGTTTTAGGGCAAGTCCCCTCAAAGGGGACTATCGTGTCCCGGCCGTGATTCTCAATTTCCTAACCCGGACGAGCCAAAACCCAACAGGGCTAAATTGCATAAGTTGGGTGCTTTGCAAAAAGGCCTGAAACCAACATAAATATTAAGGACCGGGTGGCGCAGGCATCCCCTCTTCAGCGATATCTTCGACGAAGGATTGAACAGGATGAGCCGAAGAGGTGTGGACTGGTCGTTCTCAGAATTCGCAGACATGCCCGCCGCGGCAGGAATGCCTGCGGCACCCGGGAAGACGAAGGTTCAGAGACCCTTCCGTGAACCCTTCATCTCCTCACTTCATGGTTTCCTAATTGAAAGCTTCGAATTTATTGAATCGGTGTGATTGTACGTGCGTCCTCAGGATCGAGCAACAGGGTCGTTCGTCTTTCATTTGAAAATTTCGCTCGATTCGTGCAAAGATCAACGCCTCAGGCATTTTATCTTGAAGAAGCCCCCGGACTTCCGAAGCCTTGAAGACTTCGGATGTCCGGGTCATCCAAGGAGGGAACTGTGGGTTTTCTCGACGGCAAGTCAGCAGTGGTCACGGGCGGGACCAAGGGCATCGGGCGAGCCATTACCGAAGCCCTGCTTCGTGAGGGCGCCTCGGTCACTATTTCAGCGCGCCATCGCGACGCCGTAACCCAAGTCATCGGGGAATTGAAGAAATCGGCCGGCACGCGTATTCGCGGGTTCGTCTGTGATGTGCGCCAGCCCGACCTGGTGGCCGAAATGATTGCCGACGCGGCCGCCTCACCTGGAGGGTTGCATATTCTGATTAACAACGCCGGTGTTGGAATCTTCGAGCCCGTCGAAAATCTTTCCCCCGATCAATGGCAGGAGGTCATCGAAACCAATCTGTCAGGGGTGTTCTACTGCTGTCATGAAGCGATCCCCCGGATGAAGGAGACTGGAGGCTGGATCATCAACATTGGCAGCCTGGCCGGAAAGAACGCCTTCCCGAAAGCAGCCGCCTACAATGCCTCCAAGTTCGGACTGATCGGGTTCAGCGAGGCGCTCATGCAAGAGGTGCGGTACGACAACATTCGCGTAAGTTACATCATGCCCGGGAGCGTCAACACGGATTTCGGAGGAGACACCGCCGACGCCTCCAAGGCGTGGCAGCTCCAGCCCGAGGATGTCGCCGAGGTGGTCCTGGACCTGTTGCGCCATAATGCGCGCAGCCTACCCAGCCGCGTCGAGATCCGCCCCTCCAAACCGCCCAAAAAATGAGGAAGATCTCTCGCAACGATTCAGCGAAGCAAGAAAAATTGGCTCGTCCGGAAATTCTGTGCGTTAGCGAAGGTCATGCGCGTCCTCCTGCCCTGAAAGGGCAGCCTTCAAAAGCCCAGGGCACCGCCCTGGGTCCGATGGCCTTTGTTTAGTATTGACTTGCCCTGTAAGGGCAATCCTGTCGTGACGTGTCCCGTCATCATGAGTATCTCACCGAAGTGAATGTTGGCCTAGAGGATGGATGGTGCTAATATTTTCCCCGAAGTGTGGACGTGTTTTCTAACCTTCCCCCACCCGAGACCAATCGCATGGCACAGTCACTTGCCTAAATTCTGCTCCATGTCGTTTTCTCCATGAAATCCCGATACCAGTTCTTGGCGGACTTTGAAATCCGCCCCGGCGGACACGCCTATCTCACCATGGTGTTCCGAACCTATAAGTCGCCGTCGCTCGAGGCGGGTGGGCCCGCCGATCATATCCATGCGCTGTGTTCGCTTTCGAAGACTCTCTCCGTCGCCGAACTGATCGAGGATGTCAAAAAGGCGTCT
>JBAVHJ010000628.1:0-4612 GCA_049685715.1 Terriglobia bacterium
GCGGGTGAAGACAGTTCTTCTGATCGGAGCCGCGGCAGAAAAGATTGAGAGACAACTGACCGGCATGGTCGAGATGAAACGGTGCGAGACCCTCGAGCGTGCGGTCGAAATCACTCCCTCCCTGACCACTCGCGGAGATGTTGTGCTGCTGGCCCCGGCCTGCGCCAGCTTCGATCAGTTCGAGAATTATGAGCATCGGGGCCGGGTCTTCAAACAATTGGTTCGGGAACTCATGGGAAAGGCGGCGCAGGCTTAGCAGGGTTGTCGGGTTCCTCCTGAGCTTGGCGGGGTAAAATCGCAGCGCAAGCCCGGCAACCAAAACGACCACATCACGGGAACGACTGGATTCCGGAGACGACTCCCATACCATGGCTCGCAAGCTGACATTTGACCGCTACTTGATTGGTGCTACCTTTGGGTTGATTTTCTATGGCCTTCTCATGGTGTACAGCGCCTCGGCCACCATCTCGATGGACATCTACGGCTCCTCGTACATTTTTCTCGGAAAACAGGTGATGGGGCTGGTCCTGGGTTTGGTGTGCATGGTCGTCGGGATGAATTGCGATTATCGAAAATGGCGCAATCCCACCTTTGTCTTCTCCTTCCTGTTCGTGTGCCAGATTTTATTGGTGTCTGTCTTCTTCCTGGATCGGTCACACAACACTCACCGGTGGATCAAGCTGGGCTTGTTTTCATTGCAACCTTCAGAGATTGCCAAGCTGGGCTTGATTTTTTTCTTTGCCTACTTTCTTGAAAGCCGTCTCCACCAGGTGAACGATATCCGGCGCACCCTGCTGCCGGCAGTCATGGTGATGGGTCTGACCGTGGCGTTGATTCTCAAAGAGCCGGACTTTGGGACTTCCATCGCCAGCACGATGATATGCGCAGCCATCTTGTTCGTCGCAGGGATTAACTGGCGCTGGTTTGCCGCCATTCCGGCCTTGGCCCTTCCTGTGTTTTATTTCGGGGTTTATCGAGTGCCCTACCGTTTTGACAGGATTACTTCGTTTATCGATCCATGGAAAGACCCCTTGGGAAAAGGATTCCAGATCATTCAATCATTGATTGCCATTGGAAGTGGGGGCATGGGCGGCGTGGGTTGGGTGCAGGGAAAGCAGAAACTCTTCTACCTGCCGGAACCCCAAAATGACTTTATTTTTGCAGTCGTGGGAGAGGAACTGGGATTGTGGGGGACGGTCCTGATAGTGATCCTATTCATGGTGATCTTGAAGCGGGGACTGAAAGCCTCCCTGTCGGCTCCAGATTCTTATGGCATGCTGTTGGGAGTGGGCCTGACCGCGATGATCGCGTGCCAAGCCCTGATCAACATCAGCGTGGTGACCGGGCTCTTGCCGACGAAAGGAATCCCTTTACCTTTCATGAGCGCCGGAGGGTCTTCGCTGATAGTCAATTGCTTCGCGGTGGGCATCCTGCTGAATCTGTCGCAGCATTCGGATTGAGACCGAGAGACCACGGTGTGGGGAAGGGGACCGGTCCAGAAGGCTCTCCACAGTCCGTCGGGACAGGTTGAACCGAGGCGTATGAATATCTTGTTCGCAGGGGGAGGCACGGGGGGGCACGTTTTCCCTGCGATTGCGGTGGCTGAAGCACTTTCGGGGCGGACAGGAGTGCTGCAGGTTCTCTTTGTCGGTTCAGATCGTGGATTGGAGGCGCGCATTATTCCACAGAAGGGGTATCCGTTCGAAGCCATGTCAGCCGGCGCGCTAAAAGGGAAATCGGCGTCGGACAGACTGATGACGATTCTCAGCTTGCCGCGAAGTGTTCGCTCCGCCGGGCGGATTGTCGATCGCTTTTCCCCGAATGTGGTCGTAGGGATTGGCGGGTATGCCTCAGCGCCCGTCGTCATCGCGGCGGCTTTGCAGGGGCGGCCCCGAATGATCCTTGAGCAAAACGCGATGCCGGGACTCGCCAACCGATTGCTGGCTTACTGCGTGACCAAGGGGGCAGTTAACTTTGCCGAATCGCTGCGCTTCTTCCCCGGGAATGCAGTCGTCACCGGCAATCCCGTGCGTCAGGAGTTTTTCCGGATCGGTCCTCCCCCACGTGAAGCGGCCTTTACCGTATTGATTTTCGGGGGCAGTCAGGGAGCTCATGCAATCAACATGGCGGTCATGGAAGCGCTTCCTTACCTCGTTGAACTCCGCACGCAGGTCCATTTCATTCATCAGACAGGAGAAAAAGATGCTGAAATGGTTCGGACGGCCTATATGACAAACGGGTATTCGGCGGACGTTCGACCATTTTTTGACGATCTGCCGAAGCAGTTCGGACTGGCCCACCTGGTCGTTGCGCGCTCCGGTGCCTCGGCCCTTGCGGAAATTGCCGCGACCGCAAGGCCATCGATCCTGATTCCTTTTCCAGCGGCGGCGGACAACCATCAACGCAGAAACGCAGAAGTCTTTGCCCGCCAGGGTGCCTCCATCTTGATTGACCAGAGGATTCTTACTGGAGAAAGGCTGGCCCGGGTCCTCCGTTTGCAAATGAATAACTCCGGGAGGCGGGAGGAGATGTCTCGTGCGGCCTCCTCCCTTTCATTTCCCGATGCCGCCTCGCGGATTGCTGATCTTATTGAAGCCTTGGCATCAAAGACATGAAAGAGCGTGAACCCGGCGCCTCCAAGTGAAAATATCCCCGGAATTCCAGAGGGAATGTGTTTAAACGATTTCAAAGAATTCATTTTGTCGGAATTGGCGGCATTGGAATGAGCGGGATCGCGGAGCTCCTGCTCAACCTCGGTTATGCTGTCTCCGGGTCGGACCTCAAATTGTCGCCGACCACCGAGCGGCTGTCACAGCTGGGGGCAAAGATTTACCTGGGGCACGACGCGGCCCATGTTCGCGAGGCCCACGTCGTGGTTTTTTCGTCAGCTGTCGATTCGCAGAATCCCGAGTTAGTCGAAGCCCGCTGCCGGCAACAGCCGGTGATTCCCCGCGCCGAGATGCTGGCGGAACTGATGCGATTGAAGTACGGGATTGCAGTGGCGGGCGCCCATGGCAAAACCACGACCACCTCCCTGGTGGCTTCAGTGCTCAACGAGGCGAAGTTCGATCCGACCCTCATTGTCGGAGGACGGTTGAATGCCTTCGGGATCAATGCCCGCCTCGGAGGGGGGGAGTGGATGGTGGTGGAGGCGGATGAGAGCGACCGCTCGTTTTTGAAAATCGATCCTACTATCGCCGTCATTACCAATATCGATCGGGAACACCTCGACCACTATCGAGATCTCGCCGACATCCAGGAGGCGTTCGTTTCCTTTGCCAATAAGGTTCCCTTTTATGGGAGCGTGATCGCCTGCGCAGACGACGGGCCGACACGCGCCATCCTCCCGAGACTGGAGCGGCGTGTGGTGACCTATGGACACTCGGAGGCAGCCGAATTGCGGGTGGCTGCGGTGAGGCTGAGGCGATTTGAATCTGATTTTGAGGTGCAGATCAAAGGCCGCACGCTTGGGAAATTTCATTTGCGGATCCCCGGACTCCACAATATCCTGAACGCAACGGCGGCCGTGGCAGTCGGATTGGAACTGAATGCCCCTCTGGGGGCAATCCAAAGCGGGCTGGCGGAATTTCGCGGCACGGAACGCCGGTTTGAATTAAAAGGGGAACACCGGGGAGTCGTCGTGATTGATGACTATGGCCATCATCCCGCGGAGATCACAGCCACATTGACGACCCTGAAACAGTGTGGATTCCGGCGCACATTTGTCGTTTTTCAGCCGCATCGTTATTCACGGACAAAATTCCTGTTCGATGATTTCCTCCACGCCTTTGACGAGGCCGACGAGGTGGTGCTCACCGAGATTTATCCCGCCTCCGAAGTGCCCATCGAAGGGGTCAGCGGGCGATCGCTTGCCACGGGGATAGAACAGCAATCCCGCGCCCAAATCCATTTTGTTCCCCGGATGGAGGATATAGCGGCTTTCCTGCTCCCCCGGCTTTGTTCCGGGGATGTGGTCTTGACTTTGGGGGCAGGTAATATCGGGATGGCGGGAGACCAACTGCTCCACTTGCTTGCCGGGCAGGAAGAAGGGGTGCCGCAGCGGAAGGCAGGTGGGTGAGGTGGCCCGATATGGGCGCGATCACCGATCTGGAAGAGGCATCCAATCACAGAAAGCGAGCTAATCGCTCAAGGGAATTAATAGTATGGGACGCAACGAAATCAACAAGGACGAAGAACGTGACTCCTTCGAAGAGACGCCGTACTTGCGGCGTCAGCGGGCCATCTCGGTCAAACGAACCCAGGTGGAACCCAGCAAGCTGATCTTCGTACTCCGAATTTTTTGCGTGGTGGTGGTTCTGGCGGGACTGGGGATCAGCACGCGTCGCTTCGTGGAGTATGCCACCACGTCTGAGAGATTCCAGCTCAGCATCCGTGAGGTCAGAGGGTTGCGCAACCTCTCCGAGGCGAGTGTCATGCAGCAACTGGCGCCCTTGATCGGACAGAACATCTTTCGCGCCAATTACGAGGACCGGATCCGCGCCCTGAAGCAGATCCCCTGGGTGGAATCCGTGGAGTTTCTCCGGTTCTGGCCCGCCTCGCTTTCGGTCATTATCACGGAACGCGTCCCGGTGGGCTACGCGCTCATCGGAGG
>JBAVHJ010000629.1:0-1863 GCA_049685715.1 Terriglobia bacterium
GTGCAATACCGGTCTCTAGATATTGAGAAAGACCCTATAGAGCAGGGGTTCAGCGCTCATTCCTTCGACATAGTCATCGCGGCCAACGTCCTGCATGCCACGGCGGATTTGCGTCAGACCCTCCAGCAGGTCCGGACACTTCTGTCGTCCGAAGGTTTGCTCGTGCTGCTTGAAGGCACCCGGCCACTCCGATTTGCCGACATGATCGTGGGCTTGACAGAGGGTTGGTGGAAGTTTGCTGACACGGACCTGCGCCCCTCCTGCGCCCTGATTTCCGATCATCAATGGCGTGAACTTCTCATCGAGAGTGGATTCACCGAGGTGGCGGTTAGCCCTGAAGGAGAGGGCAAGAGTGTCCTCGCCAACCAATCACTGATCCTGGCTCGCTCCTCCCGCACCTCCGGGGATGTGAGTGAATCAGGAAAGCCCGCAGTGGTCTCCGCAAGACGGGGGGACTGGTTGATTCTCGCCGACCATGACGGCGTCGGAGCAGGCTTGGAGGCATTGCTGAAATCTCGAGACGAGAACTGCATCGTCGTCTCCGCGGGAAGCAGATTCGAAAACCGGGGCCAGGGGCATTTCAGAATTGATAGAGACCGCCCGGAAGATTTCCAGAAACTCTTCACACAGACAGGAGGCTCGGACGGATCCACCTTCCATGGAGTGGTGTATCTCTGGCCATTGGACGATGCCCCCGGCCCCATCAATGGCTGGAAAAGTCTGAAGGCGGAAATCCAGCGGGGATGCGGAGGTTTGCTCCACCTGGTGAAGGCCCTTGTTTCCGGCGGGAGTCCCAGGACCAATAACCTCTGGATCGTGACCCGTGGGGCCCAGTCCGTCGGTTCCGAAGTGCCTTCCGTATCCTTGTCACAGTCTCCGACCGCGGCTCTGGGAAGCACCATTGGCCTCGAGTATCCGGAGCTTCACTGTACTCGAGTTGATCTGGACCCTGTTGCTTCACCTGATGAACTGGGGACCTTGCTGGAAGAGGTCAGGAACGGGAAGGACGAGAACCTGGTGGCGTTTCGTCATGAGCGTCGCCTCGTGGCCCGGTTGGTCCGGAGGAGAACCGAGTCCGCCGAGACGCGCAAGAGCGCCAAGGCCGACATTAGCCGACCCTACCAGTTGAAGATTTCATCGCCGGGCATTCTGGACAATCTCTCCCTCTGCCCCATGGAACGTCGACCGCCCGGCCAAGGCGAAGTGGAGATTGAAGTCCGCGCGACAGGCTTAGGCTTTCGGGATGTCTTGATGGCGCTGGGGCGATATCCCGAAACTTCAAGTGTTTTCGGATACGAATGTGCCGGGAGGATTGTGAACCTGGGAGAGGGAGTTCGGCAGTTTCAAGTGGGGCAAAGAGTGTTGGCGGTGGCTCCTGGCAGCCTTGCCGCCTACCTGACGGTTTCGACGGATCTGGTCGTGCCTGTCCCGGAGTCTCTCCGCGAAGATGAAGCCGCGACGATCCCAAGTGCGTTTTTGACAGCGCAATATGCACTCTGCCACCTGGGAAAAATGTCTGCCGGAGAGCGGGTATTGATTCATGCGGCCGCCGGCGGCGTAGGGCTGGCGGCGGTGCAACTGGCCCAACGGGCAGGCGCTGAGATTTTTGCCACGGCCGGCAGCCTGGAGAAGCGGGCCTATTTGGCCTCTTTGGGGGTGCCTCACATCATGGACTCGCGGTCCCTCGATTTCGCCGAGGAGATTATGAATATCACCAGGGGTCACGGTGTGGATCTCGTGCTGAATTCCCTGGCTGGCGAATTCATTCAGAAAAGTCTTTCGGTCACGGCGACCCATGGACGGTTTCTGGAAATCGGCAGGACCGGGATTTGGGACGAGGCGCGAGTGTCCCAACTCAACCGG
>JBAVHJ010000630.1:0-9545 GCA_049685715.1 Terriglobia bacterium
GCCCTTGACATCCCTCGTGCCGTTCTCTAGAATACCGACCGGTCGGTAGCTCACCGCCGACCCCCCAAGGCCCGAAACCCATGGAACCGGTTCCACGGTGACTCAAAGCCGGTCCATATTCCCTGTCGCAAGGAGTCCGTCGGCGCCCATGCCCTCAACGCGCGGAAAAGCCCGCCTGCACAATCCGATTTACGACATCGCCGCGAAGGTCATTCACCTGCGGGGGTACGATTCCACATCCATGAGCGACGTCGCCCGGGCGGCGGGTTTGACCAAGGCGGGGCTTTATCATCATGTTGCCAGCAAAGAACAACTGCTCTACACCATCCTCGATTACGGAATGGATCTGACGGACGAGGTTGTCATCAAGCCGGTTCAGAGACTGCGCGATCCCCGGGAACGGCTGCAACAAATGATCGAACGCCACCTCCGACTGATTTTGCAGGAGCGAAATCACGAGGTCACCGTGATTCTCCATGAGGACAAATCCCTGAAGGGCGCGATGCGGCGGAAGATTACGGAGCGAAAGAAAGCGTACATCCGGTTCGTGGAAGGGCTGGTCCGGGATGTTTTGAAGCAGCAGGGCCGGAAGGAGACGAACCCGCGGCTCGCCGCCTTCGCCCTTCTGGGGATGATGAACTGGTGCTATCAGTGGTATCGGCCGGGCGGGCCCATTTCAATTTCACAGTTGGTCCGGGGAATGACCCGGATTTTTTTCAACGGGATCCTCCGGTAAGAGGGGGAATCCGAAGGAGGGTTCGATATGGATCGTGTCATCATTTTTGATACGACTTTACGGGATGGCGAACAGTCGCCGGGGTTCAGCATGAACATCGACGAAAAATTAAAGATGGCCCGACAACTGGAACGTCTCAACGTGGATGTCATCGAAGCCGGCTTTCCCATCGCAAGTGAAGGCGACTTCGAGGCTGTTCGCCGCATCGCTCAGGAGGTGCGTACGCCCGTGATCGCGGGCCTGGCCCGGGCTCATCCGGGGGATATCGCCCGCTGCTGGGAAGCCGTCCAGTACGCGGCCCGACCTCGCATCCATACCTTCATTGCGACGTCCGACATCCACCTGCGGCACAAGCTTCGACGCTCCCGGGAAGAGGTGCTGCGGCAGGCAGTGGAGGCCGTCCAGTACGCCAAGACCCTCACCGACGACGTCGAGTTCTCGGCTGAGGATGCGGGGCGTAGCGATATTGAGTACCTCTGTCAGATCATCGAAGCCGTTGTGGAAGCCGGGGCTACCGTCGTGAACATTCCCGATACCGTGGGCTATTGCATCCCCACTGAATTCGGGGGGCTGATTCGCACCCTCCGGGAGCGGATCCCTGGTTTGGCACGCGCCACCCTGAGCGTCCATTGCCACAATGACCTGGGGCTGGCGGTGTCCAATTCGCTCGCTTCCATCCAGAACGGGGCCCGCCAGGTGGAATGTACCGTCAATGGCATCGGGGAACGGGCGGGCAATGCCTCGCTGGAGGAAATTGTCATGGCACTCAGGGTGCGGCCGGCGTATTTGAACTGTGACACTCAAATCCGGAGCGAGGAAATTTACCGAAGCTCGCACCTGCTCTCCAATCTCACAGGAATGCCGGTCCAGGCCAATAAGGCCATCGTGGGAAAAAACGCTTTCGCTCACGAGGCCGGAATTCACCAGGACGGCGTCCTTAAAGAGGCCCTGACCTACGAAATCATGACCCCGCAATCCGTCGGAATCCCCGAAAATAAGCTCGTCCTGGGAAAACATTCGGGGCGGCATGCCCTCTTGAAGCGTTACGAAACGCTGGGTTACATCCTCACCAAGGAAGAACTCGAGCGCGCCTATTTGCTGTTTACAAAACTGGCCGACAAGAAGAAGGCCATCTTTGATGAAGAGCTGATGGTCATCCTTGATGACGGGTTGAAGCACGTGCCCGAATCCTATTCGTTGAAGTACCTTCAGACCATCGGCGGCAATGAGGGATTCGGATCGGCGACCATCAAGCTGGCCCATGGGGATGAGGTCCTGGCGGATTCAGCCGTGGGAGACGGCCCGGTCGATGCCACCTACAACGCCATCGACCGCATTACCGGCATGCCGGGCAAGTTGCTCGATTATTCTCTGAAGTCGGTCACGCGCGGAAAAGATGCGGTCGCGGAAGCCTTCGTCCATGTCCAGTTCGGCACCCACAATTTTACGGGAAAAGCAGCATCCACCGATGTCACCGAAGCGAGTGCCCGGGCTTATCTAAACGCCATCAATAAGGCACTCTTGGAACGCAGGAGACACGAAAAGGCATTGGAGGCGCATAGCGGGAACGTCGGTGTTTTCGAGTCACCGCAACCCGGTGAGGATCACGCCGCCGATTGGGCCGTGTGAGTCCAGTTGCCGGTTGTCAGTTCTCAGTTGCCAGGGCTCCGCGCCCAGGAGTCAATAGGGGGGCAGCGGTTTCGTTTCTTATCTGCCTTTCTGGAGAAAGGACTGGATTAATTCGCGCGCCCGGATAACAATTTGACCTCTTGAATCAGCCCTCTAATTTCTGGCTTCAGGCCTCAGACGTCGATTGCGGACTCGCATCGTGAAAAAGGAACATATGTCGCAAACCATTACGGAAAAAATCCTCGCCAAACACTCGGGACGGGACGGGGTTTCGCCGGGCGAATTGGTGAATGGTCGTATTGACCTCATCATGTGTCACGAAGTGACAACTCCACCAGCCATTTCCATGCTGAAATCCATCGGGGTGGAGAAGATTTTTGATCCCTCTAAAATCGTCGTCACCCCCGACCATTTCGTTCCCAACAAAGATATTCAATCGGCCCTCCTGGCAAAAATCCTCCGCCAGTGGGTCGAACAGCAAGGGATCGAGCATTACTATGAGATCGGGAGACATGGAATCTGTCATGCGCTCCTGCCAGAGATGGGGCACATTTTGCCCGGAACGACCGTGATTGGAGCGGACTCGCACTCCTGCACTTATGGCGCGTTTGGATGCTTTTCCACCGGAATTGGCTCAACCGACCTGGCGGCCGCGCTCGCCACCGGCGAACTGTGGTTCAAGATCCCGGCTTCCATGAAGATCGTGGTCGAGGGAGATATTCCTCGCGGCGTTTATTCCAAAGACATCATCCTTGAGGTGATCCGTCAGATCGGCGTGGACGGGGCCCGCTACATGGCGATGGAGTGGGTGGGCTCCACCATTGATGGACTCTCGATGGAATCGCGGATGACTTTGACCAACATGGCGGTTGAAGCGGGGGCGAAGTCGGGAGTGATTGCCCCCGACGCGGTGACTTTCGAATATCTTCGACAGAAACCGCATTCCAAGGACAAGGCCTTCGAGCCGGCCTATTCCGATGCGGACGCTACCTATGCGCGAACCCTCCAGATTCAAGTCGACGAGATGGAACCCATGGTGGCCCTCCCGCATCTTCCTTCCAACGGAGTGGGCGTGAGCCGCGTAACGAAGGACAGCATCGCCCTCGATCAAGCTTATATCGGGTCCTGCACCAACGCCCGCATCGAGGACCTGCGCATTGCCGCCCAAGTGCTGCGAGGGCGGCGCGTGGCGCGCAGTTGCCGAACGATGGTGGTCCCCGCCACCACATCCATTTACAACCAGGCCCTGCGGGAAGGTCTCTTCGAGATCTTCACAGACGCCGGCTGTGCCATCTCAACCCCGACGTGCGGCGCCTGTCTGGGAGGCTACATGGGGGTTCTGGCCGAAGGGGAACGCTGCATCTCCACAACGAATAGAAACTTTGTCGGGCGGATGGGTCATCCCAAGAGTGAAGTCTTCCTTGCCTCGCCGGCCACCGTCGCCGCTTCCGCAATCGAAGGAAAGATTGCCGATCCGAGGAAGTATCTGTGAAACAGCTTTCAGCAGTCAGCTAGGACCCAACACGGTTCATCAGACATATGAGTTTATGTTGACTGCTTACAAGTTATCCAGGTTTAGATACATTTGTCAGTCTGATCGCTGACAGCTGAGGGCTGACAGCTGAGGGCTGACAGCTGACCGCTCGTAACAAGAACCAAAAAGGGGCGTACCGATTCCATGACTGGACGAGCTCACGTTTATTCGCGACCACACATTAATACGGATGAAATCATTCCCGCCCGCTACCTCAATGTGCACGAGGAGGCGGAACTCGCAAAGCATGCCATGGAGGACATCGACTCCGATTTTGTCAAGAAGGTGAAGCCCGGGGATTTCCTTGTGGTGGCAGAGGACTTTGGATGCGGCTCTTCGCGCGAACATGCCGTCTGGGCGCTGCGTGGCGCCCAAATTGCCGGAGTCATTGCCACCAGTTTTGCGCGAATCTTCTATCGCAATGCCATCAACAATGGGTTCCTTGCAATCGAATGTGAAGGGTTTTGCGGAGAAACTTCCATGGGGGATGAAGTGGAGGTGAACATCGCGACGGGGACCATAACGAATCTGAGTAAGCGCAAGGCCTACTTGTTCGCCCCGATCCCCGATTTTGCGCGCGAAATGATGCAAGCGGGCGGACTGCTGGAGTACGTGAGACGAAAGATCGAGCGCGAGAAAAAGAAATCTCATAGGGCTTGAGTGAGAGGAGGAATCTGCTTGTTGGCCACGGATTGAGGATAGCCATTACGGGGCTTCACTTCCCTCCCAATTTTATGTTATGTATCACGGCGGTCAGAAGACCGCCGTTTCTTTTGAAAGAGGACGAATGAAACTCAAACTGACGATCCTTCCGGGAGATGGAATAGGCCAGGAAGTCACCGCGGAAGCCTTGAAGGTGGTCCGGGCGATCGGCCAGCGATTCGACCATGCGGTGGAGGCGCAGTCTGCCCTGATCGGGGGGGCAGCCCTGGATGCCACGGGGGTTCCGCTGCCCGCCGAGACCATCAGAGCCTGCGAGGAGTCCGACGCTGTCTTGCTCGGAGCCATTGGCGGCCCCAAGTGGGACACCAATCCTACAGCGCTGAAACCTGAGAGCGGTCTCTTGGGAATCAGAAAGGCATTGGGAAACTATGCCAACCTTCGACCTGCTCGCATCTTCGCCGCCCTCAAGGATGCCTCCACCTTAAAACCCGAAGTCATCGAAGGCGTCGATTTACTGATTGTGCGTGAGTTGACCGGCGGAATTTATTTTGGAAACCCGCGGGGATTTGCGGCCCTCGTTGCCCCAGACGGGATTCGCTACGACGCTTCCCACCGGGTGACGGAGGTCAAAGACGCAGTCGTGGCCTTTAATACCGAGATTTACTCGGTTGCGGAAGTCGAGCGAATCATCAATATGGCTGTCGAACTGGCCCGCTCCCGCCGCCGCAGGATATGCTCCGTCGACAAAGCCAATGTCTTGGAAAGCTCACAATTATGGCGCCGCGTCGCTTCAGAGATGGCAGTCGCTTCCCCCGATGTGCAGTTCAGCTTCATGTATGTGGACAACTGCGCCATGCAATTGGTGGCCAAACCCTCCCAGTTTGATGTGATCGTGACGAGCAACTTATTTGGCGACATCCTGAGCGATGAAGCTGCCATGTTGACGGGATCGATTGGCATGCTGCCGTCGGCCTCGGTGGGCGGACGGGTCCCTCTCTATGAACCGGTGCACGGATCGGCGCCTGACATTGCGGGTCGGAACCTGGCCAACCCGTTGGCGGCCATTCTTTCGGTCGCGATGATGTTCCAATACACCTTTCATCTCTCCGTTGAGGCCCGGACCATCGAGAATGCCGTCGAATCGGTCTTGTTGAAAGGGTTTCGAACACGGGATCTCTCCACCTCGCACACCCCCAACATGAGCCTGCTTTCATGCAGCGACATGGGGGATCGAGTGGTGAGCGGAATATTGCACCGGTGAAACCTTCTCTTTACTCCGCTTCCATCAAGACAAGTTTTCTACGCTTCTTCCCTCCTCCGGCATGAATCCTCCGGACGGCCAGCCGGCGCATGAAAGAAGCCCCGTTCCATCATTTGTCAACAATCTCTCCCTGAATTCGGCGTCCGGCATTCCCCTCCCTGAACGTGTGAGTCCTGCCCATCGTCTATTTCGGGGGAAATTCTTTTTCGTTCAGCCAGTTCAGGAATGTCTTTTGTTGTTCTCCGCCCGCGTCCTTCTCCGCTCCAATCGAGTAGGTGATTTTTTCTTCCCTGCCAATCTGGACGGGGATCGTCAGAAGGCGATCTCCATGAAAAACTGTAAACCTGAGGGTGTCGCCGATTTTCATCTCTTTGATTCGATCGTTGAATAGACCCGGATCGATCTTCTCATCATTCCAGGCCAGTAGAACATCATTGACATCCAAACCCGCATCCCAAGCGGGGGTTCCGGTTCGCACACTGGAAACGCGGAGCTGATTCTCCTCGGTGCGGGTGTCCAATCCCAGGTAAGGGGTCGGCTTGTCTTTCTTTTCCTCCAGCGTGAGACCGGCATAATGCAGAAAACGATTCCAGGGAATCTCCGCGACTCCTCGCACATACTGGTCGAAGAATGGATTGAAGCTGGGATCCGTCGCACCACCCTCTTTGGCAACCAGTTCGACAGCATCCTGAAATCCCCGCGTATCCTCGAACCCAGGTAGCGGGAGCCCGTACGTTTTCAACAGGTATCGGAACACGTCATCGAGCGTCCGCCGATTCCCGGTGCGGGCCCTCAACTCCAAATCCAGCACCAGCCCCAGCAATTCGCCCTTGTTGTAATAATCAATGGTCGTGTTGGCGGAGTTGTCACTCCGGTACCAGGTTTGCCAACTCGCCGTTTCGGCACTCATCAGGCGCCGGCCGGGATTGTTCTGAAGCGTTGTAATCTGGGTGGCCAGATACTCCAGGTAATCCTTCGGGGACCACAGTCCGGAGCGCTTCAAGAGCAGCGCCCCAAAGTAGCTGGTCATTCCCTCGGAGACATAGAGATCACGGGTGTATTGTTCTTTGGAGTAATCAAACGGGCCAAGCACTTTGGGCCGGATGCGCTTCACATTCCAGAGGTGAAAAAACTCGTGTTCACAGACGAAAAGGAATCTCCGGTATTCGACCGGATTTGTGAAGAGGTATTTTCCGGCAGAGATGGAGGTCGAGTTCAGATGCTCCAATCCCCCGCTTCCCCTCGCGCCCGTGCGCAGATGAAAGAAAAATGTGTAATCGGAGTAGGGCGCCCCTCCGAACAGATCGACTGCCGACGCCACGACTCGCTTGAGGTCCTCGACGAGCTTGTTTGGATCGTAATTGCCATTTCCGTGGACCACGGCGCGATAGGGAACCTTCTGGTACTCAAAATCGTACTCCTTCGCTTCCGCAGTGATCTCGGCGGGCGCGTCCACAAATGCATCATAGCTTTCCGCCATGAAAACGTTGGTTTGCGAAGTCTTCGGCAGGGCCGTATAGATTCGCCACCCTGGGGGCGGATCGATAGTAAGCTTGACGGGACCCTCGACCGGATAGGGATTCTTACCGATGACGTACATGAACAGGCTTGTTCCCGTAAAGCTCGCGTGAAAGGTATCGAGCTGGGCCATGCTGAAGCCCATCCCGCCGGACGGAGAGCCCGAAGGTCCGGCATAGTATTTGTAGTGCACGCTGACTGACCGATCCATTCCCCGATAGATTCGCCACGTTTGTTTGTCCAGTTTTTCGAACCTCAACACCAAGCCGTGACTGTCGTTTGGAGAGAACTCCTGCACGTTCTTGCCAAAATTGCCCACGAAGTATGCGCCCGGCGACCATGCCGGCATAGCGACGTCGACAAAAGGCGCCTCGACCCCTTCGAGCTGGACAGTCACCTCGTAGAGATGGCTCGAGGGCTTGGGCATGGCCAGGAAGTACGACACCTGAGGAGCACCGGCCGCGGGGGAGGATAAGCAAAGGATGGCCGGCAGAAGGACGATCAGAAAAGCCTGCGCTCTACGGATTTTCACGGAGTATCTCCTTAAAAGATTGTTGGACTCGATGTGTAAAAAACAACGATCTTGTTGTAAGCTATCTTCGCTCAAATAAGCCCGTTGCTCTTGTGAAGTGTCCCGGGTCGCTGTGATATTTCTCTCGCCGGGCTGTTTTGTCAAGGGGGTCGCACACCCGAGGCCGAGAACGAGTTCGCCCTGAAGAAACACATCGGCTCGCAAATACAGCGATTGTGCCGGAAGGTTGAGACGTGTCCCTGATTGGACCAAAAAAAATCCAAGGAGATTAGCCGGATGAAAAGATTTCTTGTGTGGTTCTTATTGATGTTGGGTCTGGTCATCGCCGCTGGCAATGAAGCGGCACTCTTCGCTTCGCAATATTTCGAGATCGAGAAGGTTTCCGAAGGGGTCTACGCCGCCATTGGCAAGCCCGGTGTTTTTTGCAACGGTGCGTTCATCGTCACGGAGGATGGAGTCGTCGTGGTCGACACTCATCTCCGCCCCTCCTGGGCCCGCGATTTGATTTCTGAAATCAAGAAGACGACGGACCAGCCGATCCGCTATGTGATCAATACGCACTGGCACAACGATCACACCCAGGGGAATCAGGCCTATGTGGAGTCGTTCCCGAAGAACGTCGAATTCATCTCCCAACACAGCACGCGGGATGACATCCTCCACCTCGCGATCCCATCGGTCAAACAGTCTCTCGAAAAGGATGTCCCGGAGGCCATTCAACGGCTTCAGGAAACCCTCACCTCAGGCAAATCGCCGGACGGCTCCGCGCTGACGGAGGAACGCCGGACGCAGGTTCAGGCCCAACTGGACTCCCAGAAGGGCTACCTTGAAGAGCTCAAGACCATGACCATCGTCGTACCCAACATGACCTTCGAGCGGAGTTTGATCTTGCATAAACATGACAAGGAGGTGCGAATCCTTTATCTTGGGTTGGGCCATACGCGAGGGGATATTGTGGTCTACTTGCCAAAGGAAAAAGTTTTGATCTCCGGTGATCTGTTAACGGGTGGACCCCCGTTCATGCGTGATGCCTATCCCTCAAAGTGGGCGCCCACATTGGAGCAGGTCGGGAAACTGGATTTTACAAGCGTCATTCCGGGCCATGGACCGGTTCAGAAGGGGAAGGATCACTTGCAGATGGAGGTGCGGTACATCAGCGACTTGGTGACCGCAGTGTCCAATCAAGTCAAGAAAGGGTCTTCGCTGGAGGAGACAAAGAAGGCCGTCACTGAGCTCCTGGTCCCTAAGTACGAGAAGGAGTATGGAGCAACCCTGAAGAATGCTGTCTCGGGCAACATTGAACGGACATATCTCGAGGCGAAAGGTGAACTGAAGGAGTAGCCATGGAGCAACATGGCCTGTGGAGATGGAAAGCAGTCGGAGAAATCCAACGGGAGGGATCGATCCGGGGTTTCCGCGGCGAGGATCCGTCAATCAGGGATTCGCTCAACAACAGTTCATGTCGAGGGACGTCTCTGCGACGTACCGCCTGATTCCAAAGGCCGAAGCTGATGGATGTTAGTGACAAAAAAGAAGAGGATTGCAAAGCCTGCTCATCGAAGCCATTGACCCTGCAATCCTCTCGAAAGGATTTACCGATGAATCGAATTACTTCTTCTTGGGAGGAACCACCGCATCCTTGGCTGCCTTGGCCACGCGGAACTTCACCACG
>JBAVHJ010000631.1:0-5625 GCA_049685715.1 Terriglobia bacterium
CTCCCAGTCCTGAGGCTGGCGCCTCAGGCTACGATTCTATCGCCCGCCTTTGGCGGCTACATGTGAGCACACATTGGAACCTAACCCTAATACCTTCCCAATGCCGCACACAATTTCCGGAAGACCCTGAACAATTAACCTGCGCGAGCTCAGGGCGGAACAACTCCGGGTGAGGCTCCCGGATAGCGCTTTGGGATTCCCGATCTCTTCACCTCGAGCATAAAGTTCGTGGTCGATGCCCACTTTTCTAAAGAAGGGGCAAAACCGATTCTTTCTTCGAATCGAATGGCTTGATGTCATTGGGTTCGGTTAGGATTTGGCGGAGGCGGTAGGATTCGAACCCACGATCCGCGTAAACGGATAACGGTTTTCAAGACCGCCGCCTTCAACCACTCGGCCACGCCTCCGCAGGCATTGTCAGTGTACTGGCCTCGATTCTGAATTGTCAATTTGTTCGCCGCAGTCGGGAGTTGGGGGGCCTGCGGAAATTCCAAATTCCAAATCTCAAAATCCAAATTCCAAACAAATCCCAAAACCCAACAAAACAATGCTTGCATACCTTTGTTAATCAATATGTCCAGCAGCGGAATGGGCAAAACAAGTAGCCATCGAACCATTTCTTGTTTGAACCCTGATCTTCGCGGTATGAAACTTTCCTCGTTGGGATTTGTTTGGAATTTGGATCTTGTTTGGAATTTGGAATTTATTTGGAATTTGTCCGCCGCGGCGGATTGGGATTTGGAATTTGCCTTACTTAGCCTTTTCCATCACCTCAATCCCATCTATGTATGGTCGAAGCGCTTCTGGAATGACCACACTGCCATCCTTCTGCTGATAGTTTTCGACGATGGCCAACCAGGTCCGTCCCACCGCGAGTCCGCTGCCATTGAGCGTATGCACGAAATCCACTTTACCTTTTTCCCGTGGGCGGAACCGGATATTGGCCCGGCGCGCCTGAAAGGCCTCAAAATTGGAGCAGGAGGAGATCTCGCGGAACCCGTTTTGAGACGGCAGCCACACTTCGATATCGTAGGTCTTGGCTGAGGAGAACCCCATGTCGGCGGTGCACAACGTGACGATGCGGTAGTGCAGGTTCAGTTTCTGGAGAATAGTTTCCGCATCCCGTGTCAGCTTTTCGTGGTCCCCGTAAGACGTTTCCGGCCTTGAAAACTTTACCAGTTCCACCTTGTTGAACTGATGTTGGCGGATCAGTCCGCGGGTATCCTTGCCGTAGCTGCCCGCCTCACTCCGAAAGCAGGGGGTGTAGGCACACAAGGAAATCGGCAGCTGTTCCTCTTCGAGAATTTCATCCCGGTAAATATTGGTGACCGGAACTTCAGCCGTTGGAATCATCCACAGGTCGCGCGTTTCTTCTCCCACCTTCAAGCGGAACAAGTCTTCCGCGAACTTGGGGAGGTTTCCGGTGCCGAGCAACGATGCGGAATTTACGACGAAAGGGGGCAGCACTTCGATGTAGCCGTTTTCCTTCGTCTGGACGTCCAGCATAAAATTAATCAGTGCACGTTCCAGCCGGGCCCCCATGCCCTTATAGAGCACAAAGCGGGCGCCCGAGATCTTGGAGGCCCGTTCAAAATCAAGAATGCCCAGGGCCTCCCCCAAATCGGTATGATCTTTGGGCGGGAAGGGAAAGGAGGGCGGGTTGCCCCACCTTCGCTCTTCGCGATTATCGTCGGCGGTCTTCCCGAAGGGCACCGACTCGTGGGGAAGGTTGGGGACGAACAGAAGCCACTCCCGGAGTCTCAGATCCAGTTCTCGGACTTTCCCGTCGAAGTCTGCAATTTGATCGGAAACGGACTTCATCTCGGCAATCTTTGCAGTGGCATCCTGCTTATTTTTCTTCAGGGCGGCAATCTCTTCAGAGGCCTTGTTGCGCCTGGCTTTCAACTGCTCCGCCTGGGTCAAAAGCTCACGCCGCCGCTTGTCGACAGAGGAGAATTCGTCCAGGCTGAGGGTGATTCCTCGTTGTGCTGTTTTTTCGAGCACCTGATCCGGATGATTGCGTACAAAAGAAACGTCGAGCATACGGGTCCCTTTTCGGCCTTCGTCAGATTTTTTTGCCTCTCCAATGGAAGGACGTGAGTCCTCCAAACCTCTTAAGCGATGCGACTCTAACGCACGGAGAAAAGATCTGTCAAACAGAAGCGATTCACTGGGTCGCTCCCCTTTTATTCCAGCGCGATACAAAGTTCGGGGCGGAAGGGGTGTCACAAGGATCCACCCGTTCGCATGATTTCAGATATAATGAAGCGTCGGCGGCCGGCCGTCATTCTTTTGTCTCACGATCATGGAACCACTCTTCAAAAACCTGCGATTGCGCACCAAGATCATTGCGATGGTGACGGTGGTGATGATCTCCGTGCTCGCCGTGTCGACTTATATCGGACATTTTTTCATCCAGTTGCCCGTGGAGGAGGACCAGTATCACCGGGCGGTGGAACTGGCGGTCTCGAATTCGGATCGGTTTGCGCGGCGCGGGATCTCACGGGACGCCACCTCCCTGGCGCAGGAATTTCAGATCATCCAGCGGGACCATGAGGACGTCCTCGCCATCGCGGTTTATACCCACGGCCCCAGGCAGCAGCATTCCCTGGTTCTCTCCACCCCTCCGGTCTCTCCTCTGCTGGAACTGGATGCGCAGCCAATGGTCCGGCAGATGTTTGAATACGACAACCCTTTTGAAGGAGTCCAGTCCATTGAGACGGGCTCCGGCAAGGGACTGTCCTGGATTGTCAGCGCGGAGATCATCGAAGGCGGGCGGACGGTGGGCTGTCTCAACCTGAAGGTCTCCAAGTACGGCATCAACGTGGTCTCCCGAAAACTGATCAAGTACAACGTGGCGGTGCTGTTACTCGCCATTCTGGTGATTGTCGCCCTGTTGAGTCTGCTCTTCTCCCGCCTCGTCAACAAGCCCATCGAACGCCTGATAGAAGCCATGGAACAAGCTGAGGCAGGGGTCCTTAACACGAGGGTGGACGTCCGCCGTGACGATGAACTGGGGACCATTGCCTCCCAATTCAACCATATGATGGACCGGGTCACCGCCCTCAACGAAGGGCTCTCGACCCGCGTCGCCGAGGCTACTGAAGAGTTGCGGGACCGGAACACGGAACTGACCCGCATCAACGAGGAATTATTTGAAACCCAGCGCATGTTGGCGCGCTCCGAGCGGATGGCCATTGCCGGACAGCTCGCCGCCAGCCTCGCTCACGAAATCGGAACCCCTCTCAATGCCATTTCGGGGCATGTCCAGCTGCTGACCAAAACCCTGGCGCCCGCAGACGAAGCGGCACGAAAACGGCTGAAGATCATTGCAACGCAGATTGACAACATCGTACGGGTGGTCAAAGACCTGCTGGCCTCCACCCGCGACATCACGCTTTCGCAAGCTCCCGCGGACTTGAACCAGTTTCTCGAGGAGATTTTGCTCTTTGCAAAACCCACGCTGGACATCAAGGGAATTCGCGTCGAAACGGCCTTCGATCGGACCTTGCCTCTCGTCCTCTTCGACGCCCTGAGGCTCCAGCAAGTCTTCCTGAACTTGATCAACAACTCCATCGATGCCATGCCCAACGGGGGAACCCTGAGCCTGCGCACGTTCCTGTCTCACCCGCTCAACAGCGAGGACGTTGCCGGCATCGAGTTTTCCGATACGGGAGGAGGCATCTCCAAGGAGAACCTGCCCCGGGTCTTCGAACCCACCTTTACAACAAAGAGGATTGGCAGCGGCGCAGGGCTTGGTTTGGCGATTTCCAAACAGATCATGAAGGCCCATGGAGGGACCATCTCCGCCGAAAGCCCTGAAGGCAGCGGCGTGCGGTTCATCCTAGGATTGCCCCTTGCGGTGACGGAACCCACCTATGCGGAATCACTTGAACATTCTCGTCGTTGACGATGACCCCGCCACACTCGACCTGCTGCAGGAAGCGCTCACGGCCGAGGCCCACTCCGTCACGACCTCTCAAAGCGGCGAAGAGGCCTTAAACCTGGGACGCACCCAGAGTTTTGATGTCGTCATCAGCGACATCAAGATGGGGATGGGGGTCAGCGGGCTTGACGTTCTCAAGAGTTTCAGGCAAATCACGCCCACCGCGGATGTCATCCTGATGACCGCCTTCGGCTCCATGGAATCGACCATCGAGGCGGTCAAGGCCGGGGCGTACGACTATATCTCCAAGCCCTTCCGTCTTGAAGAGATTCTGCTGATCCTGGAGCGGCTCGTGGAGAAACGAGGGCTGCAAAACGAAAATCTCCAGTTGCGGCATCAATTGGAGGAGCGATTTTCGCTGTCGTCGATTATCGGACGGACCCCGGGCATGCTGGACGTATTCAAGA
Source organism: Terriglobia bacterium (assembly GCA_049685715.1). Classification (GTDB taxonomy): domain Bacteria; phylum Acidobacteriota; class Terriglobia; order JAIQFV01; family JAIQFV01; genus JAIQFV01. The sequence goes on from JBAVHJ010000631.1 coordinate 4,354, forward strand.
AGATCGGATATGTGGCCGACGGCCGGTCCACCGTCCTGATTACCGGGGAGAGCGGGACCGGGAAGGAGCTGGTGGCGAAGGCGATCCATTACAACAGCCAGCGGGCGCAAAAGAAGTTCATGGCGATTAATTGTGGCGCGCTGACCGAGACCCTTCTGGAATCAGAATTGTTCGGCCATGTCCGTGGCGCCTTCACGGGGGCCATGTCCAACAAGAAAGGCATTTTTGAAGAAGCTGAAGGGGGAACTGTATTCCTCGATGAGGTTTCAGAAATGTCCACGGCGCTGCAGGTGAAGGTGTTGCGCGTGCTCGATGAACAGGAGGTTCGACCCGTGGGCGGGTCCGGATCGATCAAATTCGATGTCCGGATTATCGCCGCCAGCAACAAGAATCTCATGGACCTGGCTGAAAAGGGGACGTTCCGCCAGGATTTGCTCTACCGGCTGAATGTCATCAACATCCATCTCCCTCCGCTTCGAGAGCGGCGGGATGACATCCCGCTGCTGGTGGTCAATTTCTTGAAGAAATTCAGCCAGCCGTCCTCCCCGCCGATCTCGATCGCGGATGATGCCATGGCGGTCCTCTGCTCGTATCACTGGCCCGGCAACGTCCGCGAGTTGGAAAACACCATTGAGGCCGCTTCGGCACTGACCCGGACGAATGTGATCACCGCCAAAGAATTGCCTCCACGCATCAGCGCCTCTCCATCCCCGGCAAGTCCTGATGCGCTGTTCGCCGACCTGCCTTCTTTCGACGAGTTGGAACGCCGCTACCTGATCCGTGCCCTGGAAGCCGCAGAAAACAACAAATCTCGCGCCGCCGAGATGATGGGGATCAACCGCAAGACCCTGACCCGCATGATCGAACGACATGGGATTAAGTCCTGAAGAGTGTTTCCCTACTTCTTTTTCTCCGCAAACCAAAGACCGCGGGAGAGGGGCCGCCCACAAAAGGGGCAGTAGTTCACCCCAAAATAGTTCACCCGCCCTCGATCGTCGGCCGTGCGGATAAAGAACTCCGTTTCCAGATCGTTCAAAATCCGCCCGTCGCCCAGCTCATACTTCTCCTTTTGAACGATGGCCTCTTCGGCTTGCGCCCGCCCCATCGCATCGCAACAGGTCACGCACGAACCCCCCTTTTCTTCTAAACTCGATTGTCAACCTCCAGAATAAATCTCAATTTCGAAGTTGAAAGCCATGATCAGTGTGGGAGGAAGATTTGATTCCTATTAGTTGATGCTTTTCAAGTGAGGCTTCTGTCATGTTAGGCCCG
>JBAVHJ010000632.1:0-9702 GCA_049685715.1 Terriglobia bacterium
GAGAGAAAGTGCCCGTGAGGGTCTGGGCCAAAGCCACACTGGAAAAAAGTATGAAAACCAGCAGCGTCGAGCATGCCGAACGAAATGGGTGTTTCACCGGGCCTCCTGAGGTCGTTCAAATTGGCCATAATATACACTTGTCGAAGTCAAATAAGAACTGTCCTCAACATACACACTAGGACACGATGTTTCCTCAATCATGATCGAAGGAAGGGGATTGAAGGAATAATTGGGTGTGTGGCCTTCTGAGAGAGACCTCGTCATAAGACTAAAGAGCAAACCAAGTCTTCACCGCAGACATTGCAAAAGACGCGATGTATTCGGCAGCCGCTCCTCCCTGTTTGGAGTGCGGAACTCGCTGTTCCGCTTTTTCGAACGAAATGGTCTCCTCCCTCACCCTTCGCTCACTACGGCTGCCGAAAGCGCTCCGTCGCGGACCGCACTCCAAGTTGGGAATCTGACGAGCCAGTGGGGAACGGGGCAGCCGATGGCCGCCCCGTTCTTACCAGGCAGTGTCACCTCAGGGGTTGCAGGTCGCGGGTGTGTGTGAGGTGTCAGGATTAGTGCAGAGCGGTCCCAGCTTCGAGACCGGGTCAGGCAAGCTGATCATCGCCAGCGGGCCAGCTTTGTGCTCGCCGTTGAACGGTGTAAGCTTGGTGGGATCGTTGGCTGGGAAGCCGCAGGCGGCGGCATCCTGGGGATTGTCAAACCAGAAGCCCAGGTGGAATGTATTCGTCGGTGTCAGTGCCACGTCTGGATCGAATCCAAAAATATCGTCGAGCAGAATCGTCCTGATGCTCACGTGGCCGTCATCAGTGTTTTTGCCGATCTGAATGTCCGACTGGTACCAGGCGAGTCCGAAATTTCTGAAACTGGGATCCGGTATACCCTCAGAGAGGAATGGACTGCGCTGCACGGTGAACAGGTCGAAGGCCAGGCCGGGTTTGATCCCGTCAAGGTCCAGAATGAGCGTGTCATTCAATTTGCCGCGAATGACCGTGGCCCGGGCCCTCGGTTCTTCAGAAGAAGGCCCGCGCAGGCAATTCACAAACGGGGGGTTTGCAACGAGGTTGAAGCTGATTTCGTCCTTCTTGGTCTGAGCTGAAGCCAAGGTTGGAAGGATGGTAGCCCCGGTGACTACCGCCAACACAAACAGAGTCGCGTTGAGCACGATCCGCTTCCAGAAATGTAAAAGTTTGTTATTTTTCACTGTTCTCCTTTTTGGTCAATTAAGTTAGATTAAGTGAAGGGCCCCGATGAGATCCTCCACCAGTGATTCCTCTCCCGGAGGAGAGGAGTGTTGCCCGGCTCAGGAAAATGAAAGGGCGGAACGACCGGTACTCGCGAAGCGCGATAATTCGGATGCTTCGTTTTTTTCCACTGCCCTGCTATTTATTCCTGTCGACAACCTGGCCAGTTTAGTCGAGGTGCACTCATGCGTCCTTAAGGCGTCTTAAGAAAATTGCAAGGATTTTCCAAGGGCTTTCGAAGAGCGGCAATCGCATTGGAGACGAAGGCGTGTACGAATTCGGCCGATTCCACTTTGACCCCACCGACCATTTGCTTTTGAGTGCCGGGACCCCGGTTTCCATCACCCCTAAAGCGTTCGACATCCTTCTTGTGCTCGTTCAGAATGGCAACCGCCTCACGACCAAAGAAGAATTGATGAGCAAAGTCTGGCCGGACAGTTTTGTGGAAGAGGCCAATCTGACCATAAATATTTCTGCCTTGCGCAAGGTCCTGGGGGAGACACCCGACGGGAGGCAGTACATCGAGACGGTGCCCAAGAAGGGTTACCGTTTTGCTGTTCCCGTTACGGAAGTGCGAGACAAAAGTTTACAAGTTTCAAGCGAACCGGTCGTCTTGAGAAGCGAGGTAACCCTGCCGTCGATTCCAGCGCAAGTTGAAGAGGTTCCGGTCAGCGATCTGGCGCCACCGAGGAGGAACGCGAAAGAAGGGGCTTGGCCGCGTTCCAGCGTTCTGGCTCTCAGTTCTGTTCTCATCGTTCTTTGTGGGCTGGGTTACATGATCTATCGCGGCCGATCCACACGCATACCGCCTGCGGGGCAACCGCACCGGTTGGCGGTCCTCCCTTTTCAGAACTTGCGGGAGAATCCCAATGATGATTTTCTCGGATTCTCACTCGCCAACGCGGTCATCAACAAGCTGGACTATGTCAGTGAACTTGCGGTCCGGCCTTCCTATGCCGTCCAGAAATACAAAACGCAAACCATTGACATTCCCAAAGTTGCTGCGGAACTCAACGTCGATACGCTTCTCACGGGCACCTTCCTCCACGAAGGCGACGATCTGAGAATCACCAGCCAGCTCATCGATGTGAGAACGCAGAACCTTATTTGGAAAGGGACGTTCGACCTGAAATACGAAAAACTCCTGAGCGTTCAGGACAGCTTCGCGCAGCAAATAATTAAAGGTTTGGAGCTGAGTCTTTCTCCGTCTGAAGTGGAACGGCTGAGGCCCGATGAAGCGGTCAATCCCCTGGGCTACGAATATTACCTGCGCGGGGTTGACCTCTATTCGAAGAATGATTTCCCCGTGGCGATCAATATGTTGGAGAAGTCGGCGGAACTCTCTCCAAACTACGCCCTGACCTGGGCCAACCTGGGCCGTTCGTACACGGCGAACGCCTCGTTTCAATTTGGCGGGGGAGAGCAGTACCGCAAGGCCCAGGCCGCATTCGAACGCGCCCTCGCGCTGCGACCGGATCAAATCGACGCCCGCATCTACATGGCAAACATGTTCACGGACACGGGCAGGGTGGAAAAGTCTGTGCCCCTGTTGCGGGAAGCCCTTCGAACCAATCCCAATCACGCGGAAATTCATTGGGAATTGGGCTATGCCTATCGCTTCGCCGGCATGCTGCAGCAGTCCGTGTCTGAATCCGAACGGGCGCGGCAACTCGACCCAGGCGTGAAGCTCAATAGTTCGACGCTGAACAGCTATCTCTACCTCGGACAGTACGACAAATTCCTCGGGAGTCTTCCCGCAACCGATGATTCCGCTCTAATCGTGTTTTATCGCGGGTTTGGCGAGTACTACAAGAAGAACTACGCTCAGGCGGCGAGAGACTTCGATCACACCTTTGAGCTGGACCGTTCTCTTTTGCACGCAGAGATTGGTAAAGCGATCAGCCTTGGAATTCAGCACCAGGCTTCGGAGGCCGCGGAAATGCTGCGTTCCGTGGAAAACAAAATCAATGAACGCCGCGTAGGTGATCCCGAAGCGATTTACAAGCTCGCGCAAGCCTACGCGATGCTTGGCGACAAATCGTCGGCCCTGCGCGTCCTGAAGCAGAGCATCGAGAATGGATTTTTTCCTTATCCCTATTTCGCGACTGACCCGCTGTTGGACCCCCTTCGCAACGAAAACGAGCTCTCCGAGCTCATGAGTGTGGCGCGCCGACGCCACGAAGCCTTCAAAGCTGCATTCTTCTAAAGAATCCTCTCCAATTCCCGGCTGCGGCGGGGTCTGGCCACAATCCCTGTTCGCATGGATAGAAATGTCGCCCGATTTTTCCCTTGACGACGCAGAAGTGTATGGAGTATACATACGCAGTACACTCATATGCTGGTAACCATTGATACGAGCGATCCTCGCCCGATTTATCAGCAGGTCGCTGATGGAATCAAGGAACTGATCGCGTGTGGAAAACTGGCGGAAGGCGCGCCGTTGCCGCCCGTTCGGCAGCTGGCGGCAGACCTGGGAATCAACCTCAACACCATTGCCACCGCCTATCGCGAGTTGCAGAAGGACGGGTTAATCGTCATCAAGCGCGGGTCGGGTTCGGTTGTGGCCTCGCTCACCATGACGGAGCGCAGTCGGAAGAAACTCGTGCGCCCGTTGCGCACCGCGCTCACGGAAATGGTCCTGGCCGGCTTGCCGGCGAGCAAGATTCTGAAGATGGCGGCACAAGAGCTGCGCCTGGTGGAGAAAGGAAGCAAGTAGATGCAGGGCAACGACTCTCTCCAATACATCGTGCTGCTGTACCTTTTGTTCCTTGGGACGCGCATCCGTGGATGCTTCCGCCGATGGCGACAGCCGCTGCTTCGCGGCCCGGCATGGTTCTTCAGTGTGTCGGTGCAGCCCGATTTTTACACGGGGGCAGGGCGGAGGGTCCTCCATCGCTACTGGATGCGGATGTTCATTCCCTGTGTGCTCGACATCCCCATCGCGATGGCCGCATTCATTCCCGGCCATATCCAGTACATGCCCTGGCTGATGGTGGTGCAGGCGGCCCTGATCCACATCAACCATGTGTTTTCGGTGGACCGGGCAGAGCGTCAGGCGCGGCGCTTCGCGCTCCCGGAATCCGAGCAACCGGCAGCCGCCATTGCTTTTTCCTTGCGGGCGCGGCGCTTGCGCGACTACACCAATTTCAAGGTAGAAGGGGCGTTGGCGTTAACCTCGGCGGTGGCCCTGCTATGGCTCATTCGCTACTACTTCGCGACGGCGGATCATCACAGCCTGCGCCATGTCTTCGGGGTTCCTGTCTTTTGCCTTTACATCCAACTCGGCCTGCTCTTCGTCAAGCAGGTGGTAGTGGCCTGGCGTAATCCGGTGCCCCGAACCCAGGCCGCCGAGCATATGGAGGCGCGCGAGGAAACGCGTAAGTATTACCTCAGGATGTGTGATTGGAACCGTGCCGCGGCAACTGCGGGGATCCTGTTCTGGCCGATCCTGCTGAGTGCATCTCCGGCCCGCTTGACCCGTCTCTCCAATGCCTGGACCGCGAGCTGGCTGGTGATCGGTGTTGTAGCCGCCGTTTGGGTGGAGATCAAGAGGAAGCAACTGGTGACGATGGCGCTGCGCGTGCGTCCTGTGAAGCTGCCGGACCTTCTGCACCAGTCGGAAGTTGCGAGATGGCCTTTGTGCTATCAGCCATCCTCACCCCTGTTGGTGCTGAAAGGCGCGCGTGGTTATTCGTTGAATCTCGCGAATACGCTCGCCCATCTTGGGGCGGCTTACTTGGCCGGCCTGATGGTGCTGCTTGTCCTCTTGAGGACAGGCTACTAACGAAACAACTCTGGAAAACAGATCGAAGAGGAGAAACTCGATGAAAACAAGAGGGGGGAAGTGTGCCTCTATTCTGCAATCACTGCTGACCGCAGCTTGGCTCGCGAGCGCAGCAGCGCAGCCGGCATACACAAGTCCGCTTGGCCCGTCGCCCTCCAATGCCGGTTCTTGGGCGCAATCTCAGGCAGCCCCCGCGCCGGCGGGGCGGCTGCAGACCGCCAATGGGCACAACATTTCAGGTGAGTGGCAGGGAGTGGTGGCCGGCCTGCACTTGATTGTGAAGATTGAGCAGGCTGCCGACGGCCCTGTCACGGGAAAACTTACCAGTGTGGATCAGGGAAATGTCACTATCCCGATTGACACCGTATCTTTTTCGCCAAGCAGCGGCTTGCGGCTGGACCTGAAGAGCATTGGCGCGGTCTACGAAGGAAAGCTGAACGACGACGGAAGCGAGATCGCCGGCACGTGGGAGCAGGGGGGTAATTCCATCGCTCTCTCGCTGCACCGTGCCGGTGCAGGCGCACCCAAGCCTACGCTCCAACCGAGGACGGTGGGAAGTATCCCGCTCGAGCCGTGCCGTACAAAAGACGGCAACACGGAAGGGCTGTGCGGAAAGTACGAGGTGTATGAGAACCGGACGTCGGCAAACGGTCGCAAGATCGCACTGAACATCATGGTCTTGCCGGCGCTCTCCGGCAAACCGGCGGCCGACCCCTGGTTCGGTCTGGCCGGAGGTCCGGGACAGAGTGCCGTAGAAGCCTTTCCGCAGGCAGGCTTCACGGTAAAAGTGCGGCAACAACGGGACGTGGTGCTGGTGGACCAGAGAGGGACGGGCGCATCCAATCCATTGCCGTGCGAGGTACGCGATCCCAACAACGCGCAGGAATTGATCGGCGAAGCCCTCTCTGTTGAGAAGGTGCGCGCCTGCCGCGCGGCGCTTGAAAAAAAGGCAGACCTCACACAGTACACCACCTCCATTGCCGCCGATGATCTCGATGACGTGCGGCAAGCCATGGGTTACGACAAGATTAATCTGTTCGGCGGCTCGTACGGCACGCGGGCTGCTCTGGTGTACCTGCGGCGGCACGGAGAGCATGTCCGCACCCTGACGCTGGAGGCAGTCGCCCCGCCGCAGTATCGGATTCCTTTGGCCTTCTCGCGGACCACCCAAGACTCGGTGGATCATTTGATCGCCCGTTGTACGGCAGACGAGGGCTGCCACAAGGCCTTTCCCGATTTGAAGAAAGAGTTTCAGACCCTGGTGGACCAACTGGAGAAATCGCCGGCGCACTTTACGGTGAACAACCCGGGCGGAGGAACGCAGGCGGTCACGCTTTCCCGCGGCATGTTTGTCGCCTCCCTGCGGCCCCTGCTCTATATACCGGGGCTGATCAGCCAGTTTCCCAACCTCATCCACCGTGCCTCCCAGGGCGATTGGAGTATTTATGCGGCGGGCACGATGGCGGTGAGAAACGCCATTGACAAGCAGGTGGATCGGGGCATGAGTCTTTCCGTGATCTGTGCGGAAGATATCCCCGGGCTGACGGAGGCGACGATTCGGCGGGAAACGGCCGGCACCTACCTGGGCGACTTCCAGGTGCGTTTGTATCAGAAAGCCTGCAGCGAATGGGTTCGAGGCGGCATCCCCCGGGACTTCTACGCGCCCATCCGTTCCGCCGTGCCCGCGCTTCTGATTTCCGGGGCGCTCGATCCGGCCACGCCACCTGAAGCCTCGGCGCAGGCAGCGCATGATCTGAGCCACAGCCGCGTGATTGTTGTGAAAGACGGGACCCATGGAACCGGTTCTTTGTGCATCGACGGACTCATTTCGGAATTTGTGGCGCAAGGCTCGGCCGTCGGCCTCGACGCCTCGTGTGCTGACCAGATCCATCTGCCGCCGTTCTTCACGCCGGCGCAAGCCGGCCAGTCTCAGCAGAAGGCGAAGCAGTCGAGAGGAGGAGAGGTAAGATAAGTCCGGAGGGTTTTAGCGCTTTGCCCGTGATGCTCGCGTCATGGGCCGGCAATGGAAATGTTGTGCCGATCCCCATGCGCGTTAACTCCAAATGACACGGTCCAGGTGACCAAAGCTCCGCCTTCAAGGAGCGGCGCTGATCAATGCTTCATCCAATTCCTTCTTGCGCGAATGACCCCTTAAGCCTTTCCGCACAGACTTGATCCACGAGCAGGGGAGTCGACCCGTCGCAACGTACCGAGGAGGGTTATGACAAAATCGACGAAGGGGCTGGTGAGGATGGTAGCGGTTGGAATTGCCGCGGCGCTCCTTGTTCGGCGCTTCCCGGCGGCGTTTCGCCTCCCTCTGGAATTTTCAGTGGGGATGCGTCTCTCCTTGGCCCTTTGGCTTCTCTTCACGATCTACTGGAGCATTGCCGCCAGGGACAGCGCGCCCGCAAAGACGTCGGAATCGGTGTGGTCGCGCCGGCTTCATCTGATTTTGGTCAACGGAGCGGTGTTGTTGCTCGTGCTCCCTGTTCCGGGACTGACGCGGCGCATTCTGCCTGTCAGTCACTTCCTGGTCGCCGCCGGCCTGCTCATCCAAACCGCTTTCTTGCTCCTTATTGTCTGGGCGCGCCGGCACCTGGGGAGCAACTGGAGCGGTGAGGTCAGGATCGCGACGGGGCACCAGTTGGTGCGGTCGGGTCCCTACCGAATCCTCCGTCATCCTATTTACACGGCGGTGCTTGGCATGTATTGCGGAACCGCGCTCGTCTCCGCGCAGATTCACGCCCCGTTGGCGCTGGTGTTGGTAACGTTGGCGTACTGGCGCAAAATCCGCCTTGAGGAGCAGGCCTTGGGCGAAGCATTTGGGGCTGATTATGACGCTTACCGGCGGGACACCTGGGCGCTGGTGCCCTTGCTGTTTTAGAGGCATCGCGCCTGCACGGCTGGCGGGCGCCTCTATGAAGAGGGACGGCGTTGTCCTACAGGCGTTCCCTGGCAGTGACCTGTGGCTGTGACCTGTGGCTTGACTGGGCGAACGCGCAGAATTATGATTCGGTCGATGCGGTCAAGAATTTCACGAATAATGGCTACCATCGCTCTGATAGTCTGTATCGTCTGTCCCGTGATCGAATTGTTCGATTATTGGGATCACACGCTTCAGACGGGTAACGACACCGAGTACACGTTCGTGGTGCTTGCCTTGTGTGTGGGGTTTGCCTTCTCAATGCCCGGTGTATACGTGCAAGCTGTCCGGTATTGGTCCGCGGTCGCGTCTCGCCTGCTTCCTCTCTTGAGCAGATCCTCAGAACGGTTTCAAGTCACCCCTTTCTCAACGCCTGCTGTTCTTTTCAGTCCTCAGATTCAAGTGCTGCGTATTTGATCCTCCTTTAATGGGTCCACCAGCCTCGTTTTCATACCTCCAATGACCCGGTGTCTGCCTGGCGGCGTAAGGATTCGCTAAGACTCTTCCGCATGGCGGAGTTCGCCGGGGATTTGATCTCACTTCCGGAGCGATGAATTGATATGTTCATTCAAGGGAATTCGCTTTATGCCCGAACTGGTCTCATTGCCTTCACGGCGTTGTACCTGTTTTTAATTACATCGGTGGATACAAGAGCTCAAGTGTCGAAGGTAGGAGCGACTGTTGAGGGTAACGTCCACGACAGTAGCGCTGCTGTCATAACCAACGCGAAGGTAACGCTTCGAAACACTGAAACAAACCAGATGCGCACGGTTGCAACAGATGATCGGGGCGCCTTCCATGCGGGAGAACTCAACGCGGGAACCTATGAAGTGCGCGTCGAGTATCCCGCTTTCGCTCCCTATACGCTGGTGGGCGTTGGATTGCCTCTCGGCGGGACAGTCCACCTGAATATTGTGCTTGTTCCAGCGTCTTCTTCTTCCGAGGTTACTGTGAACGCGCAGCCGTCATCCATTGATCCTTCCGAGACCTCGGTTGTATCGTCTGTAGACAAAGAAAGAATCGAAGAGTTGCCGGTGCGAAGTCGCAACTACCTGGATTTCGCCTTGCTCGCGCCCGGCGTCTCGAGTTCGCCTCCGGCCTCCGGCGCTAGTGGAGCCACGCCACTCGCGGGAAGCGGCTTCACGTTCGGCGGCCTGCGGACCCGCAGTAACAATGTCTCGATCGACGGACTCGACAACAACGATGAGTACACGGGTTCGAGCCGCATTGAGCTTTCGCCTGAAATCGTGCAGGAATTTCAGGTGGTCAATAATGGTCTCTCAGCCGAATCGGGTGGAGCCTCGGGGGGTTCGATCAACGTGATTACTCGGTCCGGGACGAACACGACCCACGGGGACGCATTCCTTTTTGCGCAGGATAGCGCGTTGAACGCTCAGGATCCCTTCGGGACGACACCGGGCAGGCCGGCGTTCCGACGTTACCGCGCTGGGTTTGCGCTCGGTGGACCGGTTGTTAAAAACCGCACCTTCTACTACGCCGCCATCGAGCAGGAACATAACCGCGGCCAAAGCAGCGCGGACATCAGCCCGGGCATCGCGCTGGCCATCAACGCATTCCTTGCCAATGGGGCATATCCCCGGCTCAGTACTCGGCAGATCGCGACGCAGTTCTTTCCAATCGCCCGCGCCGAGACAGAAGCCGCAGGTAGACTGGATCACCAGCTCAAAGAAAACACATCACTCATGCTGCGTTATGCCTTTACGAATAATAAAGAATCCAGCGAC
>JBAVHJ010000633.1:0-11372 GCA_049685715.1 Terriglobia bacterium
AGATCATTGTGTAGAACCGGATGCAATTAGGCGTTCGCCCCTCCAGGGACCCTCTGGAATCCTCGGGGGCGCCTGCCCATGGCTCCCCTGATGGGCTAAAAGATTCTGCGCCTCGATGAATCAGGGCTTAAATGACAAAATCACATCACTCTGGATTTTGCCCTGTTATTCGTCGCATCGTGTAAAATATTATGGCCTTTTTTACCAGACGACCACCAACCAATGGAGGTACCATGCAACTTGTTCGGCATCCCATTTCAGTTAAGTCAAAACACGTAAGGACCGCGCCACTCCTTTTCATGGTAGTGGCATGCCTGTTCCTGATCACAGCAACCAGTTCCCTGTGTGCAGGCTCTTGCCCTCTCCAGACCGCTGCTTCGGGTAAAGATACTGCCATCGCCATGTGCGCTTTTAGCAACCCATCGTTTTCGGGCCTGTGCAAAGAGTCCGCGCCGATGAAGGAAGGCGAGTCGGCGGACGATGCGTGCAACGGCATCCTGCAGTGTCTGAATGATGTGCGCTGCCAGAAGACCTATTGCGGCGGCACCACGATCCGCGAAGGGTGGAAGGTGGACTCGGCGAAGGAATCGGAGGGGAAGAACTCAACCCTCCGGAAAAAATAAGAGGATGCAATCGATGGCTGGAGCCATCATAGCGGGGCGACCCATTTGATCCCCCTGAACGGGTTTGTCCGAAGAGTTGAAACATTGCTAAAGGTGATCGCTAGACGGCTCATCCAATCAGACGAGGTCAAGACCCGACACCCCCTCATGCTGTTGGGAGTGAAGGCCCGGTCCTTTTAGTGTACTGGATTTCAAATTAGAGTGATCCTCGTCGATCAAGAAGGTTGAGTTGTACGTGGGTTGGTAGCCGCCCCGATCCATTCGGGCTAGATTTTGCCTGCTGGTCACACGAGCCCGGGATCCACCAAAAAGCGGGCGGATCCCGGCTACCAAACCTAACGACGTCGTGATAGGACACCAAACGCTGAGAAACCATCATGTCTTTTGAAAAAGTAGCCGAACAGAAAATCAGGGAGGCTATGGCCAATGGCGAGTTCGATGACCTCGCGTGCAAAGGCAAGCCTGTGGATCTCAGCAGTTACTTCGAGGTCCACGAGGATTTAAGGATGGCCTATTCCATCCTTAAGGATGCCAATGTTCTTCCGGAGGAAATCGAACTGCTCAAGGAGATTAAGCTGTTAAAAGAGCAGGCTCGAACCTGCTCCGATGGTGCGGAGAAGATCCAGATCGAAAAGTCCGTGAACGAACGACTCATGAAGCTCAATCTTCTGATTGACCGCCACAAGCGGGCACGCCGCTCCGGTCGCATTTAAGAACTCCTCTCCTAAGCATCTTCGGCTGTTGTCCAATCGTTCCAATCCATCTTAAATAGGCGGTCCTCATGCAAGCATCCTTAACCCTGAATGGCAAATCCTGGAGCCGAACGCTGAGTTTCGTCTTCGGACTGGGAATGATGGTTGCCTCCGTGTTCACGATCCGGCACTTCTTCCTGGCAAACTATCCGACCTCCATTTATGCCGGGTCGTTCTGTGACATCAATTCCTTTTTTAACTGCGACAGTTCGGCCTTTTCGGTGATCTCTCAAGTCGGAGGCGTCCCGCTGGGGTACTTTGGCCTCATTGTCGGTGCCCTGGTTTGTCTGGGTGCGGTGTTTCCTTCCATCAGCCTGGAGCGAACGAACAAGACGATTTCCATGGTGAATTTCGTGGGCGTAGTCGGGCTGTTCCTCTTTTCGGTCCTCTATCTCAAGAGCCTGTGTCTTCTGTGCACCGGCTATTACCTTTTCTCGATCGCGAGCTTCCTCCTTTTCTGGAAATACGGAATCGACCGTGATGATCCCAGTTGGCTCTCGAGGCACTTCAGTCCCTCCCTGAAGCACCTGGTGACGATTGCCATCGTCACGCTCCTCGGCGCATATGGGATGATTCTGTTTCATCATGCCAGGCGGGATGCACAATCCGGCGGAGTGGCCGCGCGAGTGGTGACCCAATACTACAATCTGGCCGTGGTGAAGCCTCCCAGCCTGATTTCCCCGTACAGAACCGTCCAATCGACCGAAAAGTTTGAGGACGCGCCGATCCAGATCATCGAATACGCCGATTTTCTCTGTCCGGACTGTCTTTTTTTGACGCAGCAGATGGGAAAGCTCAAGGAGGAATTTAAGGGGAAGATCAATATCGCCTTCCAATTCTTCCCGCTGGAGGCCCGGTGTAATCAGGTCGTTGAAAAGGATAAACACCCGGGGGCCTGTGATCTCTCATACCTGGCGGCTTATGACCCGGCAAAGTTCAGTCAAATTCACGATGAGATCTTTGCGAATTTTGAGAAAGCCAAGGATCCGGCCTGGCGAAACGCCCTGGCAAGGAAATACCAGCTTGAAGGCGCGCTCAATGATGCCAGGACAAAGGAGCTGGTACAGCGCATCATCAATACCGGCAGCGAATACGAGAAGACTTCAGAAAAGTACTCGCACGGCATCCGCTCCACTCCCACCCTGATTGTCAATAACCGGATGATTATAGGAACTCTGCCTTATGCCCAGTTGCGTGCCATTTTCCAGGCCCTCGTTGAAGAGCGGGAAAAGGCCGGCGGAAAGAGGTTTCTGGAGAATTGGGTACCAACAAAGTAAAAGAGCCGATTCGGGAAAAGGCCGAGCGCTCATAAGCCCCCGCAGGGGAGGCAACTTGATTATTCGTGGGGCGCAGCCATGGGGTTCATCTTCAGGAATTCGGTCGAGTCTACTCTCCCGCCCCCGCAATACCCACTTATCGACCGATTTCATTTTTCCCCCTGATCCTCGTTATAGACTCTCGGCTCGCCGAGGCTGCCCTTCGGTGGCAGGTGGCGGATGTAGTGGACTAGGGTCCACATCTCATCATCGTTGAGAATCCCTTTCGATGCCGGCATGCCCGATGGAAAAATGCCGTTATCGATGATCCATTTCAACTGCCCGTCGGTGTATCCCTGGACATCCCGCGATGAGAGCAGGGGAACCGGAGGAGAAATTGTTTCGGCAAAGGGGACCCCCGTCTTCTGCCCGTCCAGTCCGTGACAGACCATGCAGTAATGGGAGAAGTTCTTGCGTCCTTCCTCAACGATCTCGTGGGTGAGAGGAAGGGGATTTTGATCCTTCCTCCCACCGACGGTGATCTTCTGCTTGATTCGTCTGGCAACAGACCGTTCCAAGGCGCCCGGCGGTCGCGCTTTGCAACCGGATAGCACGACGAGTAAGAAGACCGCGAGCCACCATGTCCCTCTTTGAAAATGACGCCTCCTTAATTTCATGGGGCTGATCCGCTCTTATTCCTCGACGACGATGGTCATCATCATGTTGCCGTGACCGACTCCACAAAAATGGTCACAGATCGTTGTGAATTTGCCCGCCGCTTGTGGCGTGATGGTGATTTCAGTGGTTTTCCCCGGGACAATCTCGGTGTCGATTTTCAGGGGCCTTACAAAGAACCCGTGGGTCACATCTTCACTGGTTAACTTCAAGGTCACGGTCTCTCCCTTCTTCAACGTAATCTGTTTAGGAGTGAACTCGAACCGTTTTGCCGTAATGACCACCTCACGCGGGGCCTCGTTCGCCCGAGTGCTGATTGCGCCCGACAGGATCATTCCTGCCGCGACCAAAAGAGATAAGGGTGACTTCAGAAAGCTTTTCATAGATTGACTCCTTCTTTTAGCAATTGTTGAATGCCCGCCGTGCCGGCATACTCACGGACGGTTAGTTCGACGTCTTTAATGGAAAGTGCGCCCGGGGCCGAAGCGCGATCTTCTCTTCCGCTGATTTGTCGGATCCCCAGGTTCTTAAAAGGATGATCCTTGTCGAAGGGGATCGGCTTCTTATCCGAGCCGCTTTCAGGATCGGGAAATGCAAAAATGAGCGATCGGGCGGCATAATGGGAGGCATTGCCCAGCTTCTGAGCGTTTTGACGGTGAATGTGCCCATACAGCACCGTCACGCTTTCATACGGGGCCAGCTCATTCATGACTTCATCCCCATCGCTCGTGAACCATTCCCACTCCGGTTTCAGATCAAACAGCGGCCGGTGCGTGAAAACAACAATGGGAGAGGTTTTTGAAAACCGTGCCAGGTCTTTTTTGAGCCAGGCTCTTTGCTCTTCTCCCACTTCCGGCCTGGCGCGAGAGACATTATCGAGCGCGATGAAATGGATGCCGCGATGATCGAAGGAATATGAAGTCTCCCCGAAGAATTCGCGGAAGAGTTTGCCCCCATCGAGTCCGGCATCATGTTCCCCCGGCACATGTTTGATCTTGGCGACATTGAGCCGACTGGAAATTTTCTGAAAGAGCCTCATCCGGCTCGCATGCTCGTTGGGATCCTCACTGTCGTGAGTCAAATCCCCGGTGAAGAGAACCAATTCGGGCTTTTCAGGTAATTGATTGACTCGCTCCACCGCAAGTTCGAATGCCTTCGTGCCCAGCGGATCCGGGGGGCCGTTAAACCCCACATGCGTATCGCTCAGCTGAACAAAAGAAAAAGGGCTGACCGGCTCCCCATTGGCCTTTCCGAACATTCGGGTCATCTCCTGCCCCTCCTTGCTTTTCCCCCAGGTGGGGACGATCCGGTACAATGCCCCCACTCCTATTGAAATACCAGCCACCTTCATGAATGAACGCCGATTCAATGATGGTTTCATTCGTTTCTCCTTCCCAGGTTAAATTCCGTGTTTATGTTTCCTCGCTGACCTATACTCCTGGAGGCAGCCTGATATTCCCGTAAAATGTGCTAATCTAGGGGCGGGAATAAAATCACATCCAAGCCAGTCTAAGCCTACGAAGGTGTAGGGGACGGAAAGCGAATCGCTGCAGATGGACGAGGCGAGTGCTCGCTTTGAGCAGATGTTCTTGCCGCACCTGGATGCCGCTCACAACCTGGCGCGTTGGCTGACCCGCAACGACCATGACGCGGAAGACCTCGTGCAAGAGGCGTACCTGCGCGCGTTCCGGTTCTTTGGTGGATTCAAAGGCGGGGACAGCCGTTCCTGGCTGCTCACGATTGTGCGCAATACCTGCTATACCTGGCTGCAGAAGAACCGGAGACAGGATCTGGAGACGACATTTGACGAAGAGATTCACATCAGTGACTCTGCGGCCTTTAGTCCGGAAAAGCCGCTCCTGGCGAACGCCGACAGTCGGATGCTGCAGCAGGCCCTCGAGGAACTGCCCGTGACCTTTCGCGAGATCCTGGTTCTGCGCGAGCTGGAGGGAATGTCTTACAAGGAAATTGCCGATATCGCAGGGATACCCATCGGGACGGTCATGTCGAGCTTGGCCCGAGCGCGGAAGCGGCTTCGTCAAAGTGTTGTCAGGTCAATGAAAGAGGAGGCGTGATTTGAGCTGTAAGGAAACACAACCTTTTCTTGAAGGTTACTTCGACGGCGAACTTGACCTCGCCAAGAGCTTGGAGGTAGAGACGCATGTTCAAGATTGCCCTGCTTGTGCGGCAACATTCCAGGAGCTTAAAGAGTTGCGGTCCGTTCTCAGTTCCAACTCACTTTACTTTAAAGCGCCGGCGGGAATGCAACATCGCGTTCAGTCCGCCATTCGAAGAGAAGCACCCGCTGCCCGCCTGGGCGCGATAGTGCGTGGGTGGTTCCCGTTGCGATGGGCAGGTTTGGCCGTCTCCCTGGCACTGGTTGTCTTGGTCACCTGGAATGTAGCGCCGCATTTTTCCCATCGTGCCGCAGAAGAGACCCTCGTTCAGGAGATCGTCGACAGCCATGTGCGATCATTGATGCTCAATCATCTAACTGACGTGCCCACGTCCGATCAACATACGGTAAAGCCCTGGTTCAATGGGAAGGTCGATTTTTCACCCCCTGTGGTTGACCTGACCGCACAGGGATTTCCATTGACGGGAGGCCGGCTCGACTACCTCGAGGGAAAATCCGTGGCTGCCTTGGTTTATCAGCGCCGACAACATCGCATAAACCTGTTCATTTGGCCATCGCCTGAGACTGCAGACGCGAATGAAACAAAACGTTCAGAAAAGGGCTACCATCTGGTCCATTGGGCGAAGTCCGGGATGACCTATTGGGCTGTCTCCGATCTGAACCCCCAGGATTTGGGCGAATTCACAGCCGCCTTGAAACAACAACTGCCGTAATCCGCCGGCATTCCCTCTCACTCTAAGGCCTGACTATTCCACCGGCGGAAATTCCAAACTCCAAACTCCAAATTCCAATTAAAGACCAAATTCCAATAAACAAACTTCGCGGAGCTGCCTTTTCGCATTGTTTGGGTTTTGGCGATTGGAATTTATTTGGAATTTGGCTTTTGGAATTTGGCTTTTGGTTCAAGGAGAGGTTCGGCGCGTCCCGGTTTTTTTCTTCGAGAGTTTGTTATGGATGTCCGGCCAGAATTCTTTAAGTGCATTGGAGAGCGCCCTTCCCGCCATGGACCATCCGAAATTTCCGAAAGTCAGCCCGGCACCCCGATCTTCAACCGGATAATAAGCATTGGAGAGTCCGGCCGATCCCAGGTTGCTTAAAACCCTGGACCAGTTGAAAGCCTGGTTTCCCGCGTCGGTCCGAGTGACCAACACCATTTTGAAAGAATATCCAAGACGGTTCTTGAATGTTCCCTCGCCTTTCCTGAAGTAGCGCGGGTCCTGGTGCAACAGAGCCGGGAAGACGTACGTGCCCAGCAGGGTGCTCGAGGTCCCATCGGCATACGAGGCGCCAAAGCGCTTGGTGAACCCTGAAAATTCCTGGCCGAATTCCGGATTAAAATTCGCCGCCTGGTAAACTCCCGCCTTGAACGCAGATCCAAAGATGGAGAACGGATCCACACTCTGCCTCAAGGCGAGATGAAATTTTTCACGGGAAGTCATGGGGGGGACATTTTCAGAGTTGCTAACGTCAAAGGCCGGAACAACGCCGAAAATGCGGTGAGATTCTTCGGTCTTGGGGTTGCCGCTTTGTCCAGCCGCTGGTTCAGCGGGCGGGCTTTTCTGTTGAGCCAAAGCCGTGTGACCGAACAAAAGGCAGGAAGTGAGGGCCACAGATTCCAAGCACGCCCACACAGGCATCATCGATGGACCCTTCGAGTTCAGTTTGCCCATAGCCTCCTCTTTCTTTTTCCCTGATGGTGACCGGGAAGAACCATCGCCGTCGTCGTAAAAGTCATCGGCCCAACGCTTCCACAACTCCTTGAGACACATGTCGACTTGAGTCCCGGGTATGCCTCGCACCCAAATGAAGCCTTCCGATGGGCTTCGCCGTTGTTCTTAGGACCGAAGAGCCCCGCATTCACCGGGGGGAATTACTCTTCGGCAAAACGGTCACAGTCACCGGGGATTGCAGCGTGAAATCGAGCTGCGTTTCCGAGGGTACCTTGACCTGTTTGCCGCGCGTGGCCAGTTGGACTCCTGTGGCGGTGCCGCCTCCCACCGTTGCGCCGATGGCGGCGCCCTTGCCACCGCCCGCAATCGCCCCAATAACGGTGCCCGCCGCCGCGCCGATTCCAACTCGCTTGGCGGTTTGGGTCCCGCGCGATTCACCTTTCGACTGGTAGGAATTGCTCATCAAGGGATAGGTCTCCCCGCGAAGCTCCATTTTGTAAAGCTGCAATTCCAGTTCGCTTGAGCCGGTAAAATGGCCGGCACTTTTCGCATTCGCCAATTTCACGAAAACGGTTGTGTTCCTCGGGACCACCACGTGACCTTTCTCGGAGATGGGAAGATCTGTCGAAGCCCGGAAAACCTGGCCTGCCTGATCTTTGGAGG
This sequence comes from Terriglobia bacterium, assembly GCA_049685715.1. Taxonomy (GTDB): domain Bacteria; phylum Acidobacteriota; class Terriglobia; order JAIQFV01; family JAIQFV01; genus JAIQFV01. The sequence goes on from JBAVHJ010000633.1 coordinate 7,777, forward strand.
AGTCGATGGAATCAACCATGCGGATCGACATCCGTGTCCCCGCCGGAACAACATACTTGACGGGTTGCGGCGCAGGGACTGGCTTATGAGGCGGCTCACTCCCCGGGCTCGCTTTGGCGGATTCCAATGAGGGAGATCCCGTTGAAGGCCCAGCGGGGGATCCTCCTGCCTGGGGGGAAGGATTGGCGGAATTACCGGGTGCAGCCGGCGCGTCCGGCGAAGCTTGCGCCGGCGTTTGAGACTCCGCCACTTGTGCTCCCGCTACTTTCATCTGATCAATGACCTTCTTCACGCCCGGGGTTGCATTGACCAGCTTGAAGGCTTTCAACTGCACCTCGGCGCTGGAAACTTCACCACTCAGTGTCACCTCGCCGTCCTTCACGGCGACCTCGATATTGGCTCCCTTCAGATCAGGATCTGAAAACATCTTTGCTTTGATATCGGTCGCAAGGGATTTGTCCGTGGGGAACAGCGAACAGCCGGCTGCAATAATCAACGCCAGGATTAAAACGGAATAGAGCAATAATTTGCTTTTTTGCATCGCGCCCCCCTCTTGTTTTGAGTAGGATTTAATTTTACTCCAATTGCAGGCAGGACGCAGGAGCAAAAAGAGAATGAAATACCAAAATCCAATCCGCCGCGGCGGATTGGATTTTGGTATTTGTTTCATTAGACCCCTTCCGAAAATGAAAAGTTGTGGTATGATGCCTCCCAGCTGGCGACGCTGACTGCACTTTGCAGATCGCGTCATGATATGGAGGCTTCACCCCGTAGTTGTATCCCTTCCAGGACTCTCGCCCTGCCAGCTCCAAGGAGTAGATCACTCATGCAGCAAATTACTCATGATGTCTTAATCCTGGGAACCGGGCTCGCCGGACTGCGCGCCGCGGTGGAAATCTGCATCCGAACACAGGACAAAGCCGACATCGGAATTGTTTCGAAGGTCCAGATCATGCGCTCGCATTCCGTGTGCGCTGAAGGGGGCACTGCCGCGATGATGCGCCCCGAAGAGGGGGACAGCCTCGAATTGCATGCCTGGGACACCGTGAAGGGGGCCGATTTCCTCGCCGATCAGGACACGGTGGACCGGTTTGTGAGGACCTCGCCGGATGAAATCCGGCTTCTGGAGCACTGGGGCGTTCCCTGGTCGCGCCGCGACGACGGGCGGATCATGCAGCGACCGTTTGGCGGGCATTCTTTCCCGCGCGCGTGTATGGCCGCCGACAAGACCGGCTTCATGGAAATGCAGGCCCTGTATGACACGCTGGTCAAGTACAACAACTTCAAGCGCTATGACGAGTGTTTTGTCACCTCGATGCTCCTTGAAGGTGGACGCTTCGCCGGACTCACCCTCTTCGACGCTCCGACGGGCGAGTTTTACGTTTTGCGCGGCAAAACCCTCCTGATCGCTTCGGGAGGTCTGGGGAACCTTTATGGATTCACGACCTACTCTCAAACCGTCACGGGCGACGGACAAGCCATTGCCTACCGTGCTGGGTTACCCCTGGAAGATCCGGAGTTCCTGCAATTTCACCCGACGGGATTGGTGCCCTCGGGCATTCTGATGACGGAGGGTTGTCGCGGGGAGGGCGGGTATCTGCGCAACAACAAGGGCGAACGCTTCATGGAAAAGTATGCGCCCAAGATGATGGAACTGGCGCCCCGCGATATCGTGTCGCGTTCGGAAATGACGGAAATTCTCGAGGGACGCGGTTTTCCGGGACCCGAAGGGCTCGATTACATTAATCTCGATATGACCCACCTCGGAGCCGACCGCATCAACCACCGCCTTCCGCTGATCCGTGAAGTGTGCATGAAGTTTCTGGGAATCGATCCCATCACTCAACCGATCCCGATCCGACCCGTGGCTCACTATTCCATGGGCGGCATCGAAGCCGATATCGACGGTCGGACCAAGGTGGAAAACATTTGGGCGGCCGGCGAAGTGGCGTGCCACTCCATGCACGGCGCCAACCGGTTGGGATGCAACTCCACCGCGGAATGCCTCGTGTGGGGCGGGATCACGGGCCGTGAGATTTCAAAGTACCTCGGAGGAGGGGCGACGTTAAGTGCGCTACCGGAAGCCCGGGCCCAGGAGGAAGAGAAACGTGTTTTCGGCGGCCTGCTCCAACAAAGTGGAACGGAGAAACCGGCCGTCATCCGCCGGGAACTTCGAACCCTGATGGATAAGCACGCCGGGGTTTATCGTACCGGCGCATCCATGAAAGAGGGCTTGGACAAGATTGCCGCGTTGAGGCAGCGCTTTCATAAAATCTCTATCCAGGACAAGAGCCGCATTTACAACACCAACCTCATTCAGGCCTTGGAAACCGAAAATATGCTTGAGCTGGCAGAGGTGTTGCTCTTCGCGGGTCTGGCACGCGAGGAATCCCGCGGGGGTCATTTCCGCACGGATTTCTCCAAGCGTGACGACGAAAAGTTCCTGGCCCACTCCATGGTTCATTATACCGGCGGCAAACCGAGGCTGGAATACAAGCCCGTGACGATTACCAACTGGAAGCCGGTGGAGCGGAAGTATTAGGTGTCGGGGGTCAGGTGTCGGGTGCCAGGGGCAGAAGACAGAAGTCGGAAGTCAGAAATCGGAAAAGAAACACACTTACGTCTGCCCTTGAAATCAAAGTGCCCCACAAGAAGGAAGGTCCGTAGAGATTCGAAATCTTATCTGACTTCTGATTTCTGACCTCTGACCTCGGTTTCCTGACACCTGACACCTGGCACCTGGCACCTATTTTCAAACCTAAGGAGGCTGGCATGGCCGAAATCAAGAGACACGACAATCGGCTCGGGGTGTGGGGATGGCTTGGGGGCGGGCGCTGGGGCATTGAGCGCTACGCTTACATACTCCACCGGCTTACCGGTCTCGCCATTCTCTTGTACTTTCTGATGCACATTGTAGTGACCAGCTTGCGCGCCAGCGGCCAATACCTTTGGGTCGAGGGGGGATTTTTCCACCAGCCCATTTTCAAATTCGGGGAGTTTCTGGTCTTTGCCGCTTTTGCCTATCACGCCTTGAACGGCATCCGGCTGGTGCTCGTGGAACTCGGGTTTGCGGTCGGCAAGCCCATCGAACCGATCTATCCCTACAAGACGTCATTGAACGTCCAGCGGCCCCTGCTTATTGTCATGATGATCCTGGCCGCGATTCTTCTTGCGGCAGGCGGCTCTGAATTTCTAGGATTGGGAAAGTAGGAGGAGAAATGCGCGAAACAAAGTATTGGACCTGGCACATGTCGGCGGGAGTGGTGATCCTCTTCCTGCTCGGCCTCCACATGCTGATCATGCACGTGGGCGGCATCACCCATCTGTTTGCTCCTCACAGCGGCGAGGCGATTTCGAAGGAGAACAGCCTCTTTCGGGACGGCCGGATGTTCTTCACCGTCACGTACATTCTTCTCCTGGGGGTAGCGCTTTACCATGGTCTCTACGGGCTGCGGACGATTCTCTTTGAACTGACGTTGAAGCCCGCCGTCGAGAAGGCCGTTACCTTCGTGCTTCTCGTAGTGGGGCTGGGATTGTTTGGTTTGGGCACGTGGGCGGCCATTACAACACACGCCATCGCGATCGCAGGAGGAAGG
>JBAVHJ010000634.1:0-2921 GCA_049685715.1 Terriglobia bacterium
GGCCGCGTCCGCATCTCGTGCGGGATAGGGCCGGGTGGTCGAAATACCGTAAGACTCCAACAGGGATTTTGATGCCTCCTCAGAAAAGACCGTGCTGATTTCCGGTAACTTCTGAGTAAACTCTTCCCGCAGTTTTTCGCGGTCAATTGTGAATTCAACCGGAATATCCTTGGGGGTTTCGTACAAGATCTCCAGGTTTCGGGAATAGTGAACCAGCGTCATGAACGACCGGATGGCCTGATCGGGGGTTTGATAAGCGGCCACGCCGGCATCGTTGAGCATCTTAATGCCCTCACGCATGCTGACTCCGCCGAGCCATGCCGCCAGGATCGGTTTCGTCGTCGCCGTCACGAGCTGGCTGATTTCTTTTGCCGTGGCGATGACGTTGGTCATGGCCTGGGGCGTGATGATCACGAGAACCGCATCCACCCCAGGATCCTCGAGCACGATCTGGGTAGCCTTGGCTATCCGCTTGGACCGGGCATCGCCGAGCACGTCAACGGGATTGCTGTGCGACCAGAAGGGAGGGAGGCTCTCGTTCAGAGCCGTCAAGGTTTTTTCCGACAGTTTCGCCAGGACCCCGTTCAGGGAGATGAGCGTGTCGGTGGCCATAACGCCCGGCCCGCCGGCGTTGGTGACGATCCCCAGGCGGGGCCCCCGGGGAAAGCGATTGCGCCCAATCAGTTCGGCCACATCGAAAATGTCGCCAATATCGTACACGCGTGCCAGGCCCACGCGCTGGAAAGCCGCGTCATAAATGGCATCCTCTGAAGCCAGCGCGCCGGTGTGAGAGGCGGCTGCTTCTGCGGATTCAGGGAACCGTCCCGACTTATAAACGATAATCGGCTTGGTCCGGGCAAAAGCACGGGCAGCGGTCATGAATTTCCGGGCCTGCTGAATCGACTCGATATACAACAGGATGGACTGCGTGTTTTCGTCTTCCCCGAGAAGATCGATGAGGTCCCCGAACTCCACATCGAGACCATTGCCCATGGAAATGAAATAAGAGAAGCCAATGTTAATTTCCATGGCCCAGTCGAGGACCGCAGTGCATAGAGCGCCCGACTGGGAAATGAAAGCGACATTGCCGGCTTTGGGCATGGCGGCAGCAAAGCTGGCGTTGAGTTTTCGGGAGGGAACAATGACGCCAAGACAGTTGGGCCCGATGATCCGCATCTCTGCGAATTTGTTTTTTTCTGCCCGAATTTGTTCTTCGAGTCTTGTGCCGTCCTCTCCGGTTTCCCTGAAGCCCGCCGACTGAATGATAACGCCCATGATCCCGGCTTCGCCGCATTCCCTGACCATCTGGGGTACCTGTTCTGCCGGGGAGCAGATAATGCCCAGCTCAGGGACTCGAGGCAGGCTCTTCACATCCGGAAAACAGGGAATGCCGAGAACGGCCTCCTGGCTGGGGCTGACGGGATAAATGACGCCCTTGAACCCTCCTCCGATGAGGTTGATTAGAGTTTTGCCGCTGACGCTATTCGGATTGGTCGTGACGCCGATGAGCGCGATGCGTTGCGGGTTGAAGATTTTGTCGAGGTTACGAATGGACATCGGTGGTTAAAATAAGAAAACACCACCAAGGCGCAACGGCCCCGGGCGTTGGCGTCTCAGTGGTGTTGATCCAACTCCTCCTCAGGCGACACGAAACCTTACATACCGTACATCTCGATAATTTCCTGTTTGCTCTTGCCCAGGATGTTGAATTGTTTGCCGACCTTGATGAAGCCCTCGAGGGCCTTGTCGAGGTGGTGGAGTTCGTGTCCGGCGGAGATTTGAGTCCGTATGCGGGCCTGGCTCTGTGGCACCACCGGGAAGAAAAAGCCGATGGCGTAAATCCCCTCGTCGAAGAGCGCCTTGGAGAAGGCCTGAGCGAGTTTGGCGTTAAACAGCATCACCGGCACAATGGGCGTGTCGCCTTCCTTCAGGACAAAGCCGGCCTCCGCCATACCCTTTCTCCAGTAAGCCGCATTTGTTTCAAGCTTGTCGCGCCGCTCGGTGCTGGCGGCAAGAATCTCCAGGACCTTGAGCACGCCGGAAACGACGACGGGAGCGATGGTGTTGGAGAAAAGATAGGGACGAGCTTTCTGGCGGCACATTTCGACGAGCTCTTTCCGCCCGGAAACACAGCCCCCGGAGGCCCCCCCGAGTGCCTTGCCGAAGGTGGTGGTGATGATGTCGATCTTGCCCACCACGCCGCATTTTTCATGGGTTCCGCGTCCGGTCTTTCCGATGAAACCCGAGGAATGGGATTCATCAACCAGAAGCATGGCATCATACTTATCGCAAAGCGAGACCATCAGGTCCAGCTTGGCCGTGTCGCCGTCCATCGAAAAAACACCGTCCGTGATGACCACCTTCAGCCGTTTGTCGGCGTGGAGCTGGAGCTTCTCCTCGAGGTGATCCATATCGGAGTGTTTGAAGGTGTCATGCATAGCGCTGCAAAGCCGGATCCCGTCAATGAGTGACGCGTGCACCAGCCGGTCGGAGATCATCACGTCCTCTTTGGTCAGGATGGCTTCAAACACGCCGGCGTTGGCGTCCATGCACGACGGAAAAAGCAGGGTGTCTTCTGTTCCCAGGAATGCCGTGACCCTCCTTTCAAGCTCGCGGTGAATGTCCTGGGTGCCGCAGATGAAGCGCACCGAGGACATGCCATAACCGCGGGTGTCAAGCCCCTCGTGAGCGGCTTTCAAAACGTCCGGATGGCTCGACAGCCCCAGGTAATTGTTGGAGCACATGTTGATCACTTTTTTCAAAGGCGCCCCGGCAGGATACTCCACCTCAATATCGGCTGCCTGCGGGGAATGGATGAAACGTTCCTGCTTGAAAATCCCGGCCTCTTGAATCGCCTTAAGTTGATCCTTATAAAGATTGCAGGTCTTCTCGGTATATGCCATCTCGTCTCCTCCTTATGC
>JBAVHJ010000635.1:0-9161 GCA_049685715.1 Terriglobia bacterium
GGGTCAATGATGTTGATTTTGATATCCGGCCCAACGATGGACTCACGGATCTGCAAATCGTCGCGGTCAACGTAGGATGGGAAGCCGCGGTCCGGCGGTTGCTTCAAGGGGTATTTGCCAAGCATACCATTCGCCGCGTTGCCGGACTGTTTTCACAGAAGACGATTCCCTGGGAATTTGTCAACCTTATTGAGCCCGATCCGTCCCGTCGCCTTCGGCTCCGCATTTCGTACAGTCGGCTGGCTGACCTTCACCCGGCGGACCTGGCGGATATTCTTGAGGACTTGAGCCGCGACGAACAGAAATCGGTGATCGAATCCCTGGATGATGAAACCGCGGCCCAGGCGGTCTCGGAAATCTCGACGAAGATGCAAGTGGCACTGCTCGAGAGTATCCCCGCCAGCCGTGCGGCCGACATCGTGGAAGAGATGCCCCCCGATGAGGCGGCCGATGTCCTGCAAGAACTTGCTCCCGAGACTTCGGCTCAAGTTTTGGCCAATATGGAAAAAGAAGAGGCCAAGGAGGTCCGCAATCTCTTGGGGTTCGAGGAAAACACTGCGGGCGGATTGATGACGACCGAATTCATCGTGGTGGGCGATCTCGCCACGGTTGAATCTGCCGTCGCGGCCTTGAAAGCCTTTGATGGGTCGATGGAGTCCGTGCATGCGATTTACCTGATCGACGCCAATGCCAATCTGACCGGCGTGGTCCCCCTGGGTCGCCTCTTGCTGGCGGAAGCGGGCGCTTCTCTGCAGCAACTTTCGACGGATCCGGTCATTTCCGTTCCTTTTCACGCGGACGAAAAGGGGGTGGTGAGCCTGTTCAACAAGTACAACCTCCTGACCCTCCCTGTGGTCGACGATAACGGTCGAATTCTCGGTGAGGTCACGGCCGACGATGTCTTAGACCTTCTCATCAGCAGCAAGTAAACATGGATTGACCCGGTGGGGATAATGAAGTCGCGAAGTTTACGGCGTTACCGACGAAATCTTTTGATCTTCCTGGCTGTGCTGGGCCCCGGCATTATTACCGCCAATGTGGATAACGATGCCGGTGGGATTTACACCTATTCCGTGGCCGGCGCACACTTCGGTTACACCCTGCTGTGGTCGTTGATTCCCATCACGGTGGCTTTGGTCGTTGTCCAGGAGATGGTGGCCCGGATGGGTGTAGTCACGGGCAAGGGATTGGCCGATCTCATTCGCGAGGAGTACGGGTTCCGGGCCACGTTCTTCCTGATGGCGCTTCTCCTGGTGGCCGATCTGGGCAACACAATCTCCGAGTTTGCCGGCTTGGCTTCGGGGATGTCGGTGTTCCATGTGAGTCGCTACATTGCTGTTCCTTTGGGGGCCTTGCTGGTCTGGGTGCTGGTGGTTAAGGGGACTTACCGGATTGTCGAAAAGGTCTTTCTGGCTGCCTGTGTGTTTTATGTGGCCTACGTGGTCTCAGGGTTTCTGGCGCATCCCGACTGGAAGGTGGCCATGGTCAGCACCGTCAAACCCTCTCTGCATTTTGATTCCGGTTCACTTTACATGATTATCGGTTTGGTGGGGACGACCATCGCGCCTTGGATGCAGTTTTATTTGCAGTCCGCGGTGGTAGAGAAGGGGACTAAACTCAAGAACTTCGTTCAATCCCGGTGGGATGTCATTATTGGTTGCATCATAACTGACATCGTGGCCTTTTTTATCATTGTGGCATGCGCCGCCACAATCTACATCAGTGGCAATCATGAGATCGCAAACGCGGGTGATGCTGCCCTGGCCCTTCGCCCCCTGGCTGGCCGCGCAGCGGCGGCGCTCTTTGCGTTTGGGTTGTGCAATGCGTCGTTGTTTTCCGCTTGCATACTGCCTCTGGCTACTGCCTATTATGTGTGTGAGGGATTGGGGTTGGAATCCGGCATTAACAAGCGCCTTCACGAGGCGCCAACCTTCTATTCCTTATTTACAGGACTGATTGTTTTGGGCGCCCTGGCCGTCCTGCTATTGAGCGAGCAGAAGCAAGTCCCGATCATCTTGCTCTCCCAGGTTGCCAACGGTATCATCCTGCCGTTTGTTCTGATCTTCATGCTGAGGTTGAGTAACCGCGAGGATCTGATGGGGGCCTATCGCAACACGAGGACGTTCAATATCATTGCGTGGGTCACCTGCGTGGTGATGATCTCCCTCACGCTCCTCTTGGCCGTCAGCGCCTTCTTCCCAAAGTACATTCCGAAGTAGTCGTCAATGCAACATGAAGGTGTTCGCATCCTCTATGTCCAGCCTGTCTGGGGCCGGACGGAGTCGTCTGTTGACAGCAGGCCGCCTATGGCAAAACTCTATCGTCTCACTAAACTTTGTTCAGCCTTGATTCATGAGGAGCCGGGGAGTCGTCCTCCAAAATCAGACCTCACCCATCCAGCTTTGCAAGAAAGTCTCGCACGGCGGGGGCCAGGCTGGAGGCAATCTGGCTGTTCTCTTTCTCTCTCAGATCGGAAACGACAAATGCCAGGTAGTCTCGGGTTTCGAAACCGGCCACTTCCATATTCTGGATCCTGGATTTGTAGAGCGGGACATCAGAGACATTCATTGCTGCCCGCAATCCGCTCAATGGAAAAACCTCCCCTTCTTTCCGGGTAATGGCCAGCGAAAGAACGGATTCCTGATTTTTCAAGATCAAGATGAATGGCCTCAGTTCTTTGTGCAGGCGAGGACGCCCGCACCACCTTTGAGTTTAATGTCCCGCGTACCAGTCGTAGCCCCGTTCGGCCCAATAGTCGCCAGGACGTTGATCGGTAAACCGAAGGGTCCCAATCCGCTTGATGTTCTTGATCCCATACTTGACCGGGATAGCCAGGCGTAAAGGAGCTCCATGAGGCATTGAAAGAGGTTCTCCATTCATCTCGTAACAGAGCAGCGTCTGTGGGTGCAGAGCACTCGCCATGTCGAGACCCACGTAATAACCGCGATCGGGGGTTTCAATGCTGACATACCGAACGAGGTCCTCCGGCGCTCCCTGCACGTCGGGTGCAGCCCCACTCATCGTGGCCGGACCGAACTTGGCCGCGAGGTCGGACAATCGCGCGCCAGCCCAGCGCACTATCTGGCTCCACCCCTCGATACATTTGAGTTCCGTGACCATTTCCACGCGTGGCAACGCCTTGATGTCTTCCAGATCCAACAACACGCCCCGTTCGCCCGTCACCTCTTCCACGAACACTTTGTGGGATCCGCTGTCGCTGTTTTCATGTAATCCCACCACGCGCAATTTCCAGGTGGACAGATCAAATTCATTGTCCATTCCCTCGGTTCCGTTGACCTTCGGATCCTTGGCACTGGCGAGCGCAAAGGTCGGCGCCAGTCTTGAACTCTTGAAGTAGTCGCGAGCCAGTTGTTCGTTCACTTGGAGGACGCTCCGCAGAGGCCAGGGGATATCGTCGTCCAGGCGCCGGGTGGTCAACCAGCGCCAACCGGATAGGCCGGCCAGTGCGGCGGCTCCGGCCACAAGGAAGCTGCGCCGTGTTCGCAATCGTGCCTGACGAGATACTTCGAGATCGGTCCCGCCTCTGCGGCCCTCATGCGCAACCGGGACCGAAGCCGTGGGAGTCTCTGCCGTTCCAGTCGGCTGAATCGTCACACCCGGGCTTTCCACGGGCTTTGGGTTCTCAACCCCTGCGTTGAGGTTGCCTGGATTCTCGTCGCGTGGGGGATTATCTTTGTCATTCATCGGGTGAGTCCTCGAGGGTGGTCAATTCGAATCCCGCAACCATGGCGCGGAAATTGTTCCACCCCGCTTTAATCACCTGGGCGATATGAACGAGGAAGAATGCCCCGTAACCCATGGTCAATAGGAAATGCTCAAACCGGGCGGCGGGGTATCCTCCGAGCAGGGAAGTGAGCCACGCAAACTGGATCGGTTTGTAAATCGCCAGTCCCGTTACCAGTGAGCCTCCTCCCATTAAAATGATGCTCGTGTAAGCAATCTGTTGTGCCCCGTTGAATTTTCTTCGGGGCGGATGGATTTTGCTCAAGTGGAGATCGTAGAGCACCACGCGAACGGCTTCGAGGAAGGAATGTCGATTGGGGAGCAGATGACGCCACTCACCGGATACGGCCGTATAGATAACATAGAGAAGACCATTGATGGCAAAAAACCACATGAAAAAGAAGTGCCAGGCCATCCCTTCAGCCAAACGATGATTGAGGCGGAAGGAGCCATAGAACGAATCGGGGAAAAAATGGAATAAAGTCCAGTTTCCGAATCCGATGCGGTAAATGTCATTGGCCCAATAAATCAGCAATCCACTCCAAATCATTAAGGCGAGTAGTGGGAAGTTGATCCAGTGAAACCATCGGATCGCCAGGGGATGTTTTTCTTCGATTGTTTTCATAATTGATGACCCGACAATCAAGAGATTGGGTTGCACACGCCCCGACCCATCAGGGGGTGCGAACGATTTGGGTTGGGACGCCGGCGATCTTGCTCTTCCAAACCGAGTTCACCGTGATGCGATCCCCGGCTCTCCTGATCTCATGCGATTCAAAGGTTGCGGGCGGGACGCCCGCGCTCCAAACAGCCGGCTGCTCCTCCGTTCGGGAAAATACGGTTCTAACCAGGAGGCCCAAACTCATGATGATTAGGAGCGTCGTTGAGGTTAAAGCAATGGCAAAATGAGAGAGTTGAGAATATTCTTGTAATTTTCATTCTGGAGTTCATCCAAACTCGACTATTTTCACCGTGCTTTGATTTGCGGCATTTTCATGGAAAACATCGCTTCTATACCGCTGAGGGTCCGTGGCCACACCCTATTAATCTCTTGAGTTGGGTAAAATATTCCCAATAATCAGATTTTTTTTGGATTGAGCTGGGGCTCGAGATGCTGCCTTATGGTGTAACTTTTAGGAAAATTGCCAGATCTCAGTTCTCCGTTGCCAGTGAAGTTCGATCCGATTATGTCGGTTGTCCTTAGCATGGCACTGTTAATTGAATGAAAATCCAAATCGATGAGGCATCAAGACGAGTGACCCTCAAGCGTTTGCTGATAGCTGATGGCTGATCCCTGAGAACTGACAACTAACCACTGACCACTTCTCTACTCCCCACTCTGCTGGATCAGTTTGGCGACCAGTCCCGTCCATCCCGTTTGATGGCTGGCGCCGATGCCGGCCCCGTTGTCTCCGTGAAAATACTCGTTGAAGAGAATCAGATCCTTCCAATGCGGATCCGTCTGAAATTTCTCTGTGCCCCCATAAACGGGTCTTCGGCCGTCTGCGCCGCGCAGGAAAATACGGGTCAGGCGGCGCGAGATCTGGGTTGCCACCTGCCACAGGTTCAGCCTCCGGCCCGAGCCGGTGGGAAATTCGACTTTGTATTCGTCTCCCAGGTAGTGATGGAATTTCTGCAACGATTCAATGAGAAGAAAATTCAGAGGAAACCAGATGGGGCCGCGCCAGTTTGAATTCCCCCCAAACAGACCCGTGGAGGATTCCGCGGGCTCATAGTCCACACGGTAGTCCGTATGATTGATATGCAGTGTATAAGGATGATCCTGGTGATAGCGCGACAAGGCTCGAATCCCGTGGGGGGAAAGAAATTCCGACTCGTCCAGCAAATACCGGAGCACTAGACGGAGGCGATGACGATTGACGAGCGAGAGGCATCGGCTGATGCCTTGCGGTTTAGTTTGCGTCTCAATGTTATCGCTCAAATCGGGGCGATTCTCGATGAACCACTGCATGCGCCGCTTGAAGCCGGGCAGTTTGTCCACAATGTCGGCTTCCAGGGTTTCAATGGCAAACAAGGGGATTAAGCCCACCATGGAGCGGACGCGGATGGGGAAGCGTTGGCCATTGTCCTGGTGCAAGACGTCGTAGTAGAAGCCATCCTGCTCATCCCAGAGTTCGATATCTTTGCCGCCGAGATTGTTCATCGCATTGCAGATGTACACAAAGTGTTCAAAAAACTTACTGGCCACATCCTCATAGGCGGAATCCTTCCTCGCAAGCTCCAGCGCGATGGCCAGCATATTCAGACAGTACATCCCCATCCAACTCGTGGCGTCGGATTGCTCGATGTGGCCGCCGGTAGGAAGCGGGGCGCTACGGTCGAACACCCCGATGTTGTCGAGACCGAGGAACCCACCCTGAAAGACGTTTCTTCCTTCCGCATCCTTCCGGTTGACCCACCAGGTGAAGTTGAGCAGCAGCCTATGAAAAACGCGCTCAAGGAACTTAAAGTCGGCTGAGCCGCGTCGCTTCTTTTCAATCTTGTAAACGCGCCACGCCGCCCAGGCATGGACAGGCGGATTGACATCTCCGAAGGCCCACTCATAGGCGGGGATCTGTCCGTTCGGATGCATATACCATTCTCGAAGCAACAGAACCAGCTGCTCCTTGGCATAGTCGCAATCCATGATGGCCAAAGGAATGCAATGGAATGCCAGGTCCCAGGCGGCATACCAGGGATACTCCCACTTGTCGGGCATGGAAATGACATCCCCGTTGTACAGGTGCGTCCAATCATGATTCCGTCCCTGCAACCGTTCCCGCGGAGGCTCGGGACCCGCGGGGTCTCCCTTGAGCCAGCGACTCACCTCGTAGTGATAGAATTGTTTGCCCCACAACATCCCGGCGAACGCCTGGCGTTGCACGCGCCGGGCATCCTCGGAGAGCCCGGCGGGCGCCAGTTGAGCGAAGAACTCGTCCGCCTCTTTTTTCCTTTGTCCGACGATATTCTCAAAATCCGCGCCGAATGCCGACGCGCTAGCGGGATCGGGAGTGAAGCGAAGGCGAATGATGGCAGTAGCTCCGGGTCCAAGGGTCAGCGGGTAACAGGCTGCGGCCTTCGATCCGATCAACGCCGGATTCACCGTCGACTTGACACCGCCCACGACGTAGTCGTTGATGCCATCCTTGGTATAGGGAGAGGTATTTTCCGATCCACACAATCGCTGAAAGTTAGTTTCATTTTCAGTGAACAGCAGTTGCGGTTTCCCTTCACAGAGGAGGCTGCGATGACCATAATAGGAATGTTCCATATCAATCACAGGAGACTCTCCAATGGCATTCCCCCGGTGCATCCGCGGCCTTCTTTCGCCAAATCCCCAGGACCAGGTATTATGAAACCAAAGCGTGGGAAGAAGGTGGAGCGGGGCTGATTCGGGTCCACGATTGATCACCTCAATGCGGATCAGGATATCCTCAGCCGTGGCCTTGGCGTATTCGACAAAAACGTCAAAGTAACGGTCTTCGTTGAATACCCCGGTGTCGACCAGTTCGAACTCCAGATCGCTCCGGCTTCGCTTCCGGTTTTCCTCAACCAAACGGGCGTATGGGAATTCGGCCTGCGGGTACTTATAGAGGAAGCGCATGTAAGAATGCGTGGGTGTCGAGTCGAGGTAGAAGTAATATTCCTTTACATCTTCACCATGATTGCCTTCGTTGCCCGTCAATCCAAAGAGACGTTCCTTGAGGATGGGATCTCGCCCGTTCCACATCGCCAAGGCAAAGCAAATGTACTGATGGCGATCACAGATTCCTGCAATCCCATCTTCGTTCCAGCGGTAGGCCCGGAGTCGGGCGTGGTCATGAGGAAAATATTCCCAAGCTGTTCCATGAGGACTATAGTCTTCGCGCACGGTCCCCCACGCGCGTTCGCTCAGGTAGGGCCCCCAACGTTTCCAATGGGCTTTGTGTTCCCGGGACGCTTCGAGCCGGAGTTCTTCTTGAGTCACGGTCTGTACCTCTCCCACCACGGTTTGACTTGTTTCAGACGAAGCCGGAGGCCTGAAGCCGGAAGCAAGATGAATCAAGTGGAGTGTGGTTTTTCCTGCTTCTGGCTTCTGACATCTGACTTCCGACTTCGAAGTCCATAATATGCGTCTGTGACAAGCCCCCCCATTCTACTAAAAGACTGCCCTCAGAGAACAACTAATACAAACATTAGAATACGAGTTGTGTGGGGTAATTGTGGAATCTTCGGGGTAGGGATATCCGCCGAGGCGGCTGAGTTCTGGAATCAGAAGGGCGACACGCTTTTTGGCATTGGCGCTTCGAATCGGGGTTTTTTTATCCGATCTCTGGCTTCTGACTTCTGACTTCTGACTTTTGACTTCGGTATCCAGAACAAGAGTTTCTCGACTGAGCCAGAAAAAGAATCAATTTCATATACCTTTGGCTAAACCTTATTGGTCTCTCTGAAGAAGTAAAGGGTAAGCCCATTGGGGTCGGTGAGGCAGAAGCTCATATGCCCCCATGCCTGATCCGTCAGCTCCTGTTGAATTGGGAGGCCCTTCTCGACTGCCCGGCGGTAGCGGTCTTCAAGGTCGTTGACCTCGATGACCATGAAGGCACCTTGCGGCGGTCGATCATCCCAGAGGTGGGAGCCATGGCCCTCCTGCGGCAGCTTGAGTACCTCAATGATCCCCGAGGCGGCGCCGAAAAGAGTTCCTCGGTCATCGGGAGTACGATCCCACGACTCGAGCACTGGAAATTCCAGGCCTTCGCGGTAAAAAGAGACCGTCCCCTCATATTCGCGGGTAAAGAATGAGAACCGGAACTGACCTGTGCCTACCATTTTGAATCCCCAACGTTTGTCTTAATCGACCGGCTTAACGTCCTCCATCAAGGAGAAGAAGCCCTCCGCGAGGGTCGGATGAATATAGACCGCTCCCTTTAAGAACGTGTACGGAAGATCGGCGCGCATAACGGTTCCAATAATCTGGACGAGTTCTCCTCCTTCCGGGGACAGGATAGATGCTCCCAGGATACGGTCGTTCGAAGCGTCCACGACAAGCTTCATGAGGCCGGCGGTTTCGTCGCGTTCTATAGCCCGGGCCACATAGCTCATGGGTATCTTCCCGACCTTCAACCGAAATCCTTTGTTCCTTGCTTCCTTCTCGGTCATGCCAACCCCGCCGAGCTGAGGATCGGTAAAGACGGAGTAGAGCACCATGCGATTCTCGATGGACAGGTTTTTGCCCTCCATCAGGTTGCCATAGATGATCTGAAAATCGTTGTATGAAATATGGGTGAATGCAGGGCCACCCTTGACATCACCCAAAGCCCAGATGCCGGGGACGTTCGTCTCCAGGCGGCTGTTTGTCTTGATAAAGCCGTCCTTGTCGGTTTCGATTCCCGTCGTATCCAAGCCAAGCTGGTCGCTGTTTGGCCTTCGGCCCGCCG
>JBAVHJ010000636.1:0-1814 GCA_049685715.1 Terriglobia bacterium
GTAGAATGCAAGCGTCAGCCCCAGCATCAGGAGGAGGCATCCCGCCCACACGATTGTCACCCCGGGATCGCGCGAAACTTGGAGGGTCGTTGAAAATTCAGGAATGGCATCCACCAGAAAGATTTCAATTCCTTCGGGAGGTCTCGGGAGCGGTGAGTTCTCACTCGCTGCCTGTCGCATTTTTTGCGTGGTGGCTTCGTCGAACACCGGGAGTTGGAGGGGCGGCTTCCCATCCTTGCCCTGCAGGCTGAGAATGGCAAAGGGGAGATCCGCTTGCGGCATGATCCCCGCCCGCACGGGCGTGGCGGCCAGGTCGGCTTCCTTGATCACGAAGGGGTCGCGCCCGCGGACCTTGTAAACAGACTCGGAGGGACGCCCGGCGGCATCCTTGAATCGAACCAGTAAGGAGAGTTCCTTCAGTCCTTCTCCGAAATCAAAACCACTCTGGAAGAACCGGAATCCCCCGTGCGAAAGGGGTTGATTGACCGCGACCACATGAGTACTTTGTTTCATACCGTTTTCCCAGATGGACAGGGTGCAATACCAGTTCTTCACGACCCCAGGATTTTGAATGTCATCGCGATGGAGAAGGCTGGACTCTTTGGGGTTGTTGAAAACAACCTCGGCTTTGTCAAAGCGGAGCGTGAACGGCATCTCCCGCTCGATGAACTTGGGTTCCCCTGCAGCCTCCACCACGCTGCGGGTGGTATCGAAGAGAATCACCTTGGTTGTGGATTCTCCCTCGTTCAGGGAGACCCGCGCCCTGTATCCGAATTCGAGCCCGATCAATCCTCCGGCGAAGATGACGAGAAGGCTGAGGTGAATCCCGTAGGCCGCCAGGCGCGAGTAAACCTGCCGTTGCGAAAAGAGGACCTTTCGCCCATCCTTTTCAGTCACCTCAGGGTTCCCGAAGTATTTCCTCATGTGCTCCTTGACCACCGGTTCCGCTTTTTCCAGAGGAGCATGAATCTGAATTTCAGCATGCTGGTGCTGGGCCCGGATCACCGCTTCCGTGAGCCATTTGGCCGGTCGTTTGATGTACCTCCAGGCGTTTGAAAATCGATCGATGGAGGCGAATACAATGTTGATCCCGAGCAGGGTCAGCAGCGATTTGAACCACCAGGCGTGAAAGATGTCGAGCAGTCCCAGTCGGTCCAGCAATACGAGGTTGGCTGGAGCAAACATCTTCTGCAGGTTTTCGGGGGAGGTGTTTGGTTTTTGAGGGACAATCGTTCCCACGAAGGAGATCAGAACCAGAATGATCAATAGGTAGATTCCAAGCCGAATGGTGCTAAGAAACCGGATGGTGGCATCCAGAAAGTCGTCCTTTCGAGGGAGAGCCTTTTTCTTTTCTTCCTCGGCTGAGGAATTGGGCAGCGGGAGCGCCTGGATTACAGCTTCTTCAATCTCTGCAGTACCATTACCCTTTTTGTGCTTTTCATTTGATTTCATAGGTAAGTCAGCAAGTTCATAAGTGCGAGCATTCAGAAGGTGAGTTAGGGAATGTCATCCTGCCGGGTTTAACCATGTCGCCTTTTCGCATCGTAGCGACTCCGGCCCTTCGTTTTGTCGATTCAACAGCGCTGAAAAAGAGTCGCCCCAATCTTCAATCTAAGCGGCTTTCTCCACAATTGGATAGGGCACGTCCCCTGCCATTCATGTGAAAAAATTCATTTGCAAAATAGGAATTTAAGTCCCATCGACTGTATGACATCGGGACAATTCGTCCCATTTTGTGGAATTTATGGTAGGAAATTTTCGGTTGCATGCAACAGTGTTGTTACATTTGGTTCGTTGCAGGGTCACTGTAGGGA
>JBAVHJ010000637.1:0-2106 GCA_049685715.1 Terriglobia bacterium
AGGAATCCACCCATCCGGGTGTTCATCTTACCCGGGGCATCAGGGTCGGGGTCATAGTACGCGTTGACGTCCCACCGATCCGGGGGCACTTCCCGGATGGCATCCACCCCCTCGTACATAAGCTTCCAGTAAGCCTCGGGACTGTTGGCATTGCCCGGAAACCGGCAGCTCATTCCAATAATGGCGATCGGCTCTCTTCTCTCGTGCTCAGCGGCATCGAGTTTGGATTGCATTTCCTCGACGGCCTGGAGTGCTTGTTCCAATACCGCCCGTCGGTCTTTATGATCTGGAGTGTGACTCATGAATCGTTCCTTCCATCTGCACGACAACAATCTGGCGCCCGTCACTTCATCTGCTGCAATTTGTTAGCGAGCAAATCGACCAGTTCCTCCTCCGAAAGATGCCCATGGCCGGGCACCTTCACAACCGGCTTATCTTCGGGTGGCTTCACAATTGATTGGGGAGGTGATGGCTCCTGGAACTTGATCACATCCTCCACCAGGAAATTTGTCAGCGCATCAATCGTGGGGTATTCGAAGGCAACAGTGGGAGGGAGAGAGCATCCCAGGCTTGACTCCAGACGGTTTCGCAATTGAACTGTCATGATGGAATCCATCCCCATCTTGAAAAAACCTTGCCCATGATCCAGTAAACCAGGATCCTTGAAACCCAGGATCCTGGCTACTTCATTCCGAACATGAAAAAAAAGAAGCTCTCTCCGCTCAGTTTCAGGAACTTCCTGCAGCCGCCGGACAATTTGAGACGATTCGTCCTGGTCAGTTCCTTTCGCCTCGGCTTTGCGCAGCGTTTGAATCTGCTCGAAGAGCGGCCTGGCCCGTCTGGCTTCATAAATTGGTTTGAACAGATTCCAGTCGATGGCCGCCACGGTCTTCTGGATCGCGCCTGTTTCAAGCAGGTATTTTAAGGCGGCCAGGGAGTGTTTGCTCTCCATCGGCTTTACACCGATCCGGGTAAAGTACGCGGCCAAATCACTTGTGACCCCGCCTTCACCGGCCCACCAACCCCAGTTGATGCTTAAGGCCGGCAATCCAAGTGCTGCTCGATGATGCGCCAGGACATCCAGAAATTGGTTCGCCGCCGCATAGTGACCGAGCCCTTGAGAGCCCCATACTGACGCTCCGGAAGAGTACAGGAGAAAAAAATCCAACGCCTTCTCAGGACCCTCTTCTGTCTGTGTCAGTTTGTGAAGCAGCCATGTGCCCAGTACCTTGGGTCGGAGGACAGCGAGAAGCTGATTCATCTCCAGCGCTCCCAGAGCACAAGCTGTAATTGTGCCGGCGGCATGAATGATTCCGCGCAAGGGAGGATGCGTGCGATGGAGGTCCGCCCATAGGGCCGACATCTGTGACTCCTCCGCGACATCAGCCTTTGCAACGGTTACGATCGCACCGAGTCTTTCCAAAGCCCTTATGGCGGCAACCTTCCTCCCAAGATCGTTACTCTCCGGGGTCGTCGGCCATTGGGAGCGGTCCGGCAGCCCCCTGCGGCTCGTTAGCACCAAGTGCTTTGCCCCCTGATCCACGAGCCACCGGGCCGCCTGAAGCCCCAAACCTCCAAGCCCGCCGGTGATCCAGTATGTCGCATCGGAACGCAGGACAAGAGGTTGGTGCGTGGCAGGCCTTTCTCGAGACCTCACCAATCGGGCAACATATCGTTGTCCTTCACGGAATGCGATTTGATCTTCGCCATCGGGATCCTCCATTTCTGAGAACAATTCACTTGCAACGATGGCCCTCGTCTCAGCCTCGTCCTTTAGCACGGGCAAATCAATCAGGCCTCCCCAGGAGGCGGGATATTCCAATGCGATGACGTGCCCTAATCCCCACAAGGGTGATTGCGCGATCGCCAGCGCCGAAGAGCCAGGGGCCCCGACCGGTTGGGCTCCGCTCGTGATCACCCACAGGTCCGTCGTTGACTCCCGGTCACCCTGGAGAAACGCCTGGATTAAATGAATCACGCCGCCATTGATGATCGCTTCGGACTGTTTCAGGGAGGATAGAGTCAACTCCCCGGTGGCTGGGCAATCAATTCCCCAAAGATAAATAATGTGCTGTCGGATTCCACGCTCCCCCTTCAGGATCTCCA
>JBAVHJ010000638.1:0-2598 GCA_049685715.1 Terriglobia bacterium
AGTATCAACTGATTGCTTTGAAGCATCGTGTGGAATCGCGCGAGCTGGCGCAGGTCAAGGTTGTCGACATGCGAACGGAGTTTAAGGAGTCCAAGAAAAACGAGATGCTCTCCCGCGACCTGCTGGCCACGATCGAGGCGCGTCTCCGGGCCAATGAGCAGGTCCTGGTGCTGCTGAATCGGCGGGGGTTTTCCTCATTCGTGCTTTGCCGGGCCTGTGGATCCACCCGCCAGTGCCCTAACTGCTCCATCACCATGACCTATCACAAGCGCCGGCACATCCTGCTGTGTCATTACTGTGCGGCAGTGGCGGCGGTCCCCAAGAAGTGCTGGCAGTGCGATAGCGAGCACCTCTATTTCGTCGGTGGAGGAACGGAGCAGATCGAGGAAAAGCTGCGGGACGCTTTTCCCCCCGCGCGTATTGCGCGACTGGACCGGGATACTGCACAGGGGCGGGGCAGCTACAATCGAATCCTGGGCGAATTTAGTGAGGGAATGACCGACATCCTGGTCGGAACCCAGATGATTGCGAAAGGGCACGATTTTCCACGAGTGACGCTGGTGGGCGTGTTGAACGCCGATGGGGCGCTCAGCTTTCCTGACTTTCGAGCCGCCGAGCGTACCTTTCAGTTGTTGACGCAGGTGGCGGGGAGGTCGGGTCGCGGCACCACCCCGGGCGAAGTCCTGCTCCAGGCGTTTTATCCCGAGCATTACGCCATTCGCTGCGCCACGCGACAGAATTTTATTGAATTCTATAACAAGGAGATTCACTTCCGGCGCATGATGCATTATCCGCCGTTTGGCCAGCTTGCGTTGGTGGGGATCCGGCACCGGGAGTTCGATGAAGCGATGAAACTGGCCAAGGCACTCGGTGAACACCTTCGGGCGAATCCCCTGCCGGAGGTTCGGGTCCTGGGTCCCGCCATCGCCCCGCTGGCCAGGCTGAAGCAGGATTACCGCTGGCAGTTGCTCTTGAAATCGTCACGCCGTCAACAGCTTAAGGATATGAT
Source organism: Terriglobia bacterium (assembly GCA_049685715.1). Classification (GTDB taxonomy): domain Bacteria; phylum Acidobacteriota; class Terriglobia; order JAIQFV01; family JAIQFV01; genus JAIQFV01. Next base: position 1,010 of record JBAVHJ010000638.1, read on the forward strand.
CGAGCGCTGCCTGGAATTCTGCGAGCGCGAGAAAATCCAGGAGCCGAACGTTTTCATCGACGTTGATCCCACCAATATGATGTGAGCGTGCCAGATTCGTCTAATTAATGAGGCTCCGTCCGCCGCGGGTGATTGGAGATGCTATGGCGAGGTTGGTTGCTGCTCTGGTGCTTGTCTGTGCTCTTTTCGTCGGTCCCGCTGCTTACTCCAGTGGAGCCGATGTCCAGTCGCGCATATCGAGGGACATCGCGGCCGGGAACCCCATCGTGGTGCACATCGTGGTGGCGCTTTGCGACAACAAGTACCAGGGCATCGTTCCAGTTCCTAAAGCCATCGGGAACGGACAGGACCCGGATTCAAATCTTTATTGGGGCGCGGCATTTGGGGTCAGAGCTTTCTTCACACATCAAGCGGGTTGGAATCTCGTCGAGAGGACAAGGTCTCTCTCCTCGCGGGTCCTCGAACGTGTTGTCCTCGAGAAAAGTATCAAACGCGACGGCCATGACGTCTCTGTTTTTGCCGTTGCGGAAGCCTGGGATGGGAAAGAGATCAAGGCATCCATTGAACGCTTCCTGGGCCTGGCCGCTGGAGAGATGGAGGAGAGCCTGACCATCGTGTCGCACGGCCGGAGTATTAATCTCCACACCGGTGGGGCGGCGCACATAGTTGCCTTTGTCGGGCATGATGGTTTGATGGATTTCTCACTTCCATCCGTTCCCCGGGAAAAGAACCGGGCTCCTTCGAAAAGCTCAATTGTCCTGGCGTGTGCCAGCAGGGCATTTTTCAACGATTCGCTTCAGGCGGGCGGCTCGCATATTCTCCTCGTGACGACCGGGCTGATGGCGCCGGAGGCTTACACACTCAATGCGGCGATTGAAGCCTGGGTTAGTGGAAAATCTCCTTCGGAGGTTCGCGAGGCCGCAGCCGCAGCGTACAGCCAATACCAGAAATGTAGCAGGACTGCGGCAAGGCGGCTCTTTACGGGGTCGCCATGAGCTCGAATTTCGATAAAGACATGGGAAGAAGGATTGGGGTGAGAGGCTGCGTTCCCACACGGTGGGTGATTGAAGGGCCCCCTTCGGCTCCATACCTCAAACTTGCTTACTGTTTGGTGAGCGTTAGAGATTTGCTGAGGAAAGAGACGTAATCCCCGCCGGCGTGCTTGGACTCGTACATCGCTTTGTCGGCGGCCTCAATCAAGCGAAGTTCGTCACACTGCGAGCCGCCCTGCACCACCCCGATGGACAAAGTGACCTTGCCTTCAAACTCCGCCTTCGTGTTGGCGCGCAGCCGCTCCGCGATCAGTACGGCGTTTTCAAGTTCGGTCTCGGGCAGCAGAACAGCAAATTCATCGCCGCCGTAGCGGAATCCGTAGTCGATCTTCCGGATGGTCGCTTTGACGATGTCACCCAGCCTGCGCAGAATCTCATCGCCCTTCAGGTGCCCAAAATCATCGTTATACCGCTTGAAGCGGTCGATATCGAACATCGCCAGTCCAAACCGGGCATTCTTGCGGTTGGACCGTTCGATCTCCCTCCGCAGAGACTCGTAAAAATAGCGCTGGTTGTAAAGGCCGGTGAGATCATCGG
>JBAVHJ010000639.1:0-3140 GCA_049685715.1 Terriglobia bacterium
TCCCAGGCCATTCCCCGCACGACATCGTTCGCAGACATGCAAAGGACACATGTCTACGGCACCCAGAAATGGATCAGAGACAGCCCCGCCAGGGGCGAAAGAGTCTGACATCCTCTTTTCATTGTCCCTCGCCCCAATGACCTGTAAAATTCTAGATTCTCCCGAATTTTCGTCTGTTGGTTTACAACCAAATTTAACTAATCCTGTTCAAACGAACGGACGATAAGTGAAAGCGTGACCTGCGGGCGCCAAGGTGCTGCCTTTCGCAACCACCTGAATCGCTGAGAACTCACAGGATAGTATTGCTTGAGATGTCCCCCGAATCTGGATATTCGTTATACGAGGAGTGAGGGAATGCAATATGTTCTCCTGAGCTGGCTGCTTTTGTTTTCTCCTTTTTCCGGTGAGGAGGGTAACCAAGGAATGGAAAATTCCTATTATCAAGAGGTCGGAACACGTGCCCTCGAGCAGGTGAAATGGGACTGGAAAACCATTCTTTCGGGCTGGGACTTGCATTTCCATCCTGGACGGCCCGGGTACCTGGGTTTGACAAGTCCTGAACTTCGCCAGGTGGATGTGTGGATCCGTCCTCAACAATCACCTCGCCTCGTCGCAGCCACTATCACGCACGAACTGGCCCACGTTTTCGATGTGTCGTACCTTACTGAATCCCAGCGGAAGACCTGGTACGCCGTCCGCGGAATTCCTCAGCACACCCCCTGGTTTTCCTGCAGCTTGTGCAGTGATTATGCCTACGGGCAAGGGGATTTCGCCGAATGCGTCAGCTGGACTTTGCAGGGAGGTTCCGACAAATTCCGCAGCCGGCTTGGCCCTAAGCCAACGTCAGAGCAGCAGAGGCTCATCCGCAAATGGCTTTCCTCAGCAACTCCCAACGGCCGCCCCATTGATCGGGGGGAAGCGACCACATTCGGCAATCCGGCAAAAAAGTAAATCTATGAAATAAATTTTTGGGGTGCGGCCCACTTTGGAGTGCGGCCCGCCGCGGAGTGCCGCTTTGCCCTTTTGGCGTGCGGAACTTTCCTTGCCTACCGCTGCACCGAATTCTTGATGCCTACCGGCCCTCTCTTGCCACCCCCTGATCGCCTTACTGTCCGCGCCGGACTTCCCTGGGACAACGCCTTGCCCCACTCGTCTCAACGTCCTATGTCCAGGTCTGACCCGCTTCCGCTTCGGTGATTTCTCCCCACCCTACACACGCGAGGAAGGGTTTTGAGACTCCGGATGTGACGCGCAGGCATGCAAAGAGCACATGCCTGCGGCACCCCATAAAAATCCCAGGGCGACAGCCCTGGGTCACCAATCCCCAAAGAACGCAGAGCCCCGTCAGGGGCGAAAGAAAATCCGGACCTTCCCGAATGAATCCCCTATCCTCTTCTTCAATTGAATGATTCAGGCAGATCTTTCGCCCCTGCCGGGGCTCCAATCTAAATGGAATCGTCCTTACCCACGGCTTCGCCGTGGGCTAAAGATCCTATGCCCCTGCCGGGGCTGCGGGTGCGTCGGACGCGGCAGGTCTTTGACGCCCTCCGGCAATTGATGGCGCCTCCACGACCCACGAGCCGCCGCATCGGCTTCGGTGCCGGGAACCCCTGACGCGAAGACCACTTGTCTTGCCTCAGCTGAAAATGGTCAACGGGGGTCTCGGACATAGTTCATAATCTCACTGGAGGAGATCCTATGTCCCGAAAACCCCGTAAGAACTATTCACCCAAGGAAAAGGTCACGATCTTGCGCAAGTTATTGATCGATCACGTGCCCCTCTCCGACCTCTGCGATCAGTATCAACTGCAGCCCCAAGTGGTCTATCGCTGGCAGAAAGAGTTCTTTGAACATGGGGAGGCCGCCTTCGAACAGGTCTCCAAGCGTCCGACCACCCTGTTCCAGCAGAAGATTGAGGCCCTGGAGACGAAGCTGGCCCGCAAGAACGAAGTGCTGTCGGAGTTGATGGAGGCCCACGTCCAGTTAAAAAAAGAACTTGGGGAGCCCTGAGCGGCGGCTGGGTTCCCCCCGATACCCGGGACGCCATCGTGGACTTCATCCAGCAGTGGGGCGAGAAAACCCAGTTGTCGGCTTCCCGCTTGGTCGGCTGGCTGGGGATCCCCCGCAGCAAGTACCAGTCTTGGTCTCTTCGTTACGGGAAGGTCAACGAGCATAACGGGCGAGTCCCGCGGGACTTTTGGATCGAACCCTGGGAGCGCGCGGCGATCCTGCGGTTCTGGCACGAGCATCCCCGGGAAGGGTATCGCCGCCTGACTTACATGCTGATAGATGCCAACGTCGTGGCGGTTTCTCCGGCCACCGTCTACCGCGTGCTTCAGAAAGCGGGAGCGCTGCGGAAGTGGAATCGCACTCCCTCGAAGAAAGGGACCGGCTTTCAACAGCCCACCGCGGCCCATGAACACTGGCATATCGACATCTCGTACCTCAATCTGTGTGGCACGTTTTACTATCTCTGCTCCATTCTGGATGGCTACAGTCGTTTCCTCGTGCATTGGGAGATCCGCGAACACATGACCGAAGCCGACGTGGAAATCATTCTGACCCGGGCGCGAGAACAGTGTCCCGGCACCCATCCGCGGATGATCTCCGATAACGGCCCCCAGTTTATCGCCCGTGACTTCAAAGAGTATATCCGGTTGTGTGGCATGACCCATGTGCGGACCTCTCCGTATTATCCTCAAAGCAATGGGAAGCTGGAACGTTGGCATCAGAGTCTCAAAGCCGAATGCATTCGCCCCAAGACGCCGCTGTCGCTGGAAGACGCGCGGCGGCTGGTGGCCGACTTTGTGCAGCACTACAACACCGTGCGCCTGCACAGCGCCCTGGGCTATGTCACCCCGCTGGCGAAGCGGGAAGGGCGCGAGCACACCCTCTTTGCCGAGCGGGACGGCAAGCTGGAAACCGCCCGACAAGCCCGGCAGCAGAGACGCTTGGCCCCTTACTCAGACTCAGAGTCGGTCCCAGGGGATCCGCTTTCGCTGGGGTGGAGGCAACCTCCGACAACGCAAGCCTCCACTCCATCTTTACGGCTCTGAGGCGTCTATGGCATCATGTTCTCAATGTCCGTTTGTGTTTATCGCCCGAGACCCCTTTGACCGTTTCACGCTGAACCAAGACAA
>JBAVHJ010000640.1:0-3950 GCA_049685715.1 Terriglobia bacterium
TTTCGACCCCCTCCAGCCTTTTTACGAAGGACCCACTCGCAAGATCCGCTCCAACTGAATCGCCGGACAGATGTTCTTTTGAATGTAATTGACCAGATTGGTTGGCACGCTGCGCACCATTTTTTCAACAGAGGGATCGAGGCAACGACCGTCCTTGTCGAACACCTTCTGCACGTTGGCAATGGAGATAGCCAGTGGAAGCACAATGGCGCCGATATGGGAGCAGATGCTCCGCAGCATTTCCAGGGACTTAACAGCACCGATTGAACCCGCTGCCACGCCCAAAAGTGCGACAGGCTTTCCTGCCAGGACGGAAGGAAATCCAAGGTTCTCGATCACCAGCTTTATGACGCTGCTGAAACTGCCATGATACTCCGGCGTCGCCAGAATGACCCCGGTCGCATTCCGGACATCCTCCTGCAAAGACTTCGTGACCTCGGAACCCGGATCCGTTCCCGGCAGAGGCAGGCTCAATAAGGCCGGATCAATGACTTTCAAACTGATTTGCGGATGTTTCTTGAATTCATCGATCACCAGGGCGAGCGCCATATTCGTGTAATTTCCTGGTCGAACGCTGCCGCTGATCGCCACAATGCGGATCCCGTTGGATGAGTGTTCCATCTCCCTCCTAATTTCCTCCAGACGCTTCCCGTCAGCACCCCGTATCGAGCCCATCCTTCCTTTTCAAAGACTCGGGCCGGACCGTTCCTCCCAGACCTCCTAAGTCAGCAATTCTACTCTTTCACCAATCCCATCACATTGCCCCTTCATTGCGACAGTGTGAGAGCATACTCCCGATCATTAGACTTCCCCCGGGGAGCCCGGAGAAGTTATAAACGTGAAAAATGCGCGCCCATCATATGACAGAAGCCCGCCTCGTTCAACGGTCAGCACCCGGTTCCATAGCCCCAACATGCGGCATGACTCGTGGAGCGTGGAACCTTGCCGCGTCCTTGTTCTGGAAACGTCCCGGGGACATTTCTACGACGACCTTCCGGCCTGACATGATAATGGGGGGGACCCGCCGCTCTGAGAATACCCCCATGACGTCAACGGACTGTCCGTCCAACTCACGAGGCAGCCGCTCCTCTTGTTGTCGAATCCGCTTTGAACCGTTGCGCGTAGCCGTCAGGCCGTGTAACCGCCGTCGACCACCAGATCGGCTCCCGTGATATAGGAAGACTCGTCGGACGCGAGGAATAGAATGGTTTGGGCGATTTCATTAGGATCAGCGAACCGTTTCAGCGGTACGGCGTCGGACGGCGCATTCCAAGCCTCGGAGGCTGCCACCTCGGGCCAGCTTGGCATTTTGTTCCACATCGCCGTTTTGACGCCGCCCGGAGAAACCGTATTGATCCGGATGCGGTCGCCCCTCTGGGCACATTCGAGGGCGGCCGTCTTAGAAAAATGGATGACCGCGGCCTTGCTGGCGCAGTACGCGCTGGCGCCGGGGGCCGCCTTGATTCCGGAAGCCGAGGCCACGTTGATGATGCTGCCTCGCCGGTGTGCCTGCATGGCTACGATCCCGGCGCGCGTTCCCAGAAAAATACCGTCCAGATTGACGGCCATGACATGACGCCACTCCTCTACGGTCATCTCCGTGATCGGCTTCGCAAATGAGATTCCGGCGCTTTGGACTAGGACATCCAAAGATCCCCACTCCTGCACCAACCGCTGAAGGGCGCGATGCCAATGCGGTTCTGAAGTGACATCGAGCTGATGCGCCGACGCGATTCCCCCAGCGGCAGTAATCGCTTCCGCCGTTTGATAAGCTCCCAATTCATCCAGGTCGGCAACAGCCACCCTGGCCCCCTCGGTTGCAAGCAGAAGTGCCGCTGCCCTTCCAATTCCTGAAGCGGCGCCTGTGACCAAAGCGGATTTGCCCGCAACACGACCTTCTCTTTCCTGGCTATCTGTCTTCATGCCCCCGACCATTCGGATCCCCACTGGATCAAGCTGCTCCTCCCGATCAAGGGATTGAGGCCGCACGGATAATGACATGGAGGATCAACCGTGCTTCTCCTCGTATGCCCGCATCCGCGGGATCCAGCGCGGAACGGACCGGCAATATCGATCATACGATTCCCCGAATTTTCGCCTCAAAGTCGGCTCCTCATAAACCAACACGAATAGGTAGAAGAAGAAAAACACGATGGCGACGTATTCAAACAAAATACGCGCCCGGACAAAAATGGCTTCTCCCAGGACAACGAGAGCCACGCCAATGTACATCGGATTGCGCACGTACCGGTAGAGGCCTTTCACAACCAGTTCCCTGGGTGGATCAATGGGCGCCGGGGTTCCTCGGCCCCCGATGGCAAAGTCCCAGGCGCATCGAAGATAGACCAGCGCTCCAACGATCAGGGGTAAAAGACCGAAGTAGCGCAAGACGCCCAAATTCAGGGGCGGAGTGCTGGTCCGCGATGAAAGCAGGTAGTACGGAACCAGGATCGTCACGGTCCCCGGCACCAAAACAGTAAAGAGAGCTGTCTTGAACAGCGCCACTTCTCCACCCGTTAAAGAAAGCTTAAGGAATTGCGGTCCCCTCGGAGTGAACTAAACTCGCTTATGTCTTTTTGACTCTCGGTAAGGGAAAGTCTTACCACAAAGCCGTCCAGACCGCGTCAATTCTTTTTATCCTGGATAGCGAAACTTGAAAGAGGGTGAGAAGGTCAAATCCCTTGGGTCTGCAAGACGAGGGCAAGCCGACTTTGATCAACACGCTTCGTGCGATGAGAGTGAAGACCGGGTGCCGGACCCGATTGAACGCAACAAATTGTGGGTCGCGCCAGGAGAGAGCTCTTTGTGGGTCCGACTTTGGCGCTTTGGTCGTATGAAATCCTGAGAGGAAGCCAGGTGGCACTGCCCGATATGAATTTTACCGCGGCGGATCATTGGCACGTTCACCCGCCGCGGTGAAGGAGGCTATTCTCCGTCCTTTCGAACAGAGATGACTAGGGTCGCGGTTCCAGGACAATCTCGCGGGCGAGTCTGTCTCCAAGGACTTCTCGCATATCGGCCCGGTCCTTGTATCCTTGCATCTGTTTCTGGTCATCACCGACCACGCGCTGGGCCATGGCATCGGCCTTCGGCTCATTGGCCTCCATGGTCGCCAGATCCTTGTATTCGGTGAGGAGCAGCAGGTTCCAATCTCCGCCGCTATGCCCCTCAGTCGTCATCACCTTGTACGAAAGAATCAGTCCTTCTTTCTTCAAGGCCTCCTGCTCTTTTTTCCACCCTGCGGCGAGGTAATTCAGGTAAGCCGCATCCATACCTGGTTTCACCCGGATGAAAGCAATGTTCCATACCGAGCCGTTCCGGTAGGGACGACTCATTTGAGCGTAGACCGAGATGCAAAGCAATATCAGTGACGCCATCACGGCAGCAATGACGATGCGCTTAATTTTCATACCTATCTCCTTACCCATTGAAGGGTTGTTTTAAGGTTGATCCTGCGAAAACTCAGAGTGGTACCGAAACCACCGACCTGTGTTGTCAGTGACCGCCCCGACCTTAGTTTGAGGCCAACGTTCCTTGTTATGAATCTTATATTCTGAATCCTTCGGATCTTTACCGAAGCCCTAGACCCGGCACACATCGGATGGCCAGGTTGAAGGTCCAGGCAGCCCGGGCTAACCACAAGTCCCACTACGGCGGAAGACAGTCTCTTTCTAGGATGGTGTCACCATTCTGAGGCTAATCTCAGAATTGTCAATGACTAAATCTCCCATCGACGGGGAAGGGCTTGGCAGATAGGAAAAGGTCGAGGAGGTCCGGGAGGAACGGCCGAATGCATTCTCCTTTCATTGTGTTCCAAGGATCAAAATCGGTGCCAGCCGTCAGGTGTCGAAAAAATACTCGACAACTTTTTTGTCTCTTGCCATGATGGGCGGCGTTGCAGGAGGCCTGTTCGGTGAGCCAGACCGCGAACGTGGATGACGTCAAAGCAC
>JBAVHJ010000641.1:0-15288 GCA_049685715.1 Terriglobia bacterium
GCGAAACGGGTCCAGTTCTTCCACCGGGATACCCAGTTTTTCCCGGAGGTATTCAATCAAGCCCTCAATGCGCGCCGTGCCCCCTGAGACATAAACTCGCTGAATGGGCTCGCCCGTGGGGGATGCACGGAAAAAGTCGAAGGTCTTATGGATCTCCAATAACAGGATTTCAGACACCGATTGGATCAAGGTTCGGCGCGTCTTCTCCTCCACCGTGGTCGCTTCCTTGGCGCGCTTCACCTTCTCGGCCTCCTCAAAACTCAAGTTCAGCTCTTTTTGAAATACGTCGGTGTACTGGTTCCCCCCGATGGAAACGTCCCGGGTAAACAGTGACTCCCCGTTCTTGACGATGTTGATGTTCATGACGCTGGCGCCGATGTTCAAGAGGCCCACGCACAAGGTGGGAGCGGGTTCATAGTTGATTTCATAAGCGTTTTGAAGTGCGAAGGCGTCAAAATCGACAATGGCGGGGCTCTTTCCTGCCTGGATGAGTGCCTGCGTGTGATTCCAGATCTTATCCCGCTTCACCGCCACCAGCAGGACATCCAGCGCCGTCGCACTGGAACTCTTCAGCACCTGGTAATCGAGGTTCACGTCGGAAATATCAAAGGGGATGTGCTGCTCGGCTTCCCAGTGAATCGACTCCGCCAGATCCTCTTCGGTCATCTGCGGCACCGAAATTTTCTTGCAGATGACGGAATGCCCCGAAACCGCCGTGGCCACCCGCTGGTTTTTGATCCCGAGGCGTTGAAAGAGCCGGTTCACGGCTTCGGCCACAGAGTTCGCGTCCATAATGGCGCCATCCACCACCGTGTCCGCCGGCAGGGGTTCGAATCCCCCCGCCACAACCGCCATGCCGCGGCCCTTCTTTTTGAGTTCGCACACCTTGATTGTGCTCGACCCAATGTCGAGCCCCACTACCGATTTTTCTCTCAGTCCAAACATGGTTTTTTCCGCCCTGATTGAAAAGCAACCCTTTGATTCAAATCCCACCCTCTCTAACGGGGACGCATTCGGGTGGGGATTGAACTCTTTCGCTCCATCCACGTATCGAGGATGGTCTTCTTAAACCGCCACCGGTTGCCGAGCTTGAAAGCGGGGATGCGTGCTGAGGACACGTACTTGTAAAGCGTGTCAGGTGAAATGCCCAGATATTGAGAGGCTTCACGAACGTTCATCACTTCTTTCGGGATGTTCATGGCGTTCTTCCTGGCTTGTAAAAAACCCTTGAATGATGGATTCAAGGTCGACGGGTCTCAGCGCCTCGGGTTCTATTACATCCCTTTTGTCGTAGTCAAGTTCTTTCTTCGGTGATTTGGCCTGTTCTTTGGGTTAATTTACCTGTCTTTTGGAAATTTTGCACAAGCCGATGTAGACCATCTTAAACCAACCACAATTAGAATACCCCGAGATTCTTTGGAAATCCTGTGACGGCAGTCACAAGAGAGAAAGGTAACTTTGCGCGAGAGAGTTCCAACTGTCTGCTCTCTGGCCAGTGGAATTTTCGATTGGAGTGCGTCCCCCCGGTAACAACGCCACTCATGGCGCGCATCATAGCACACAATCAAACCGGGAAAATCAACTAAAAAGAATTCTTTCTTATCGAGGGAACCCATGCAGTGAGCAAGGGGGCGCCGCAAACGGAATCAAGCCTTCCTTTGGATCCAGTCAGCGAGCCCCAGCGACGGCAGCATGGCGTCCACCCGGCGGATGACCTCGTCATTCATCTTGATTTCCCCCGGCCAGGGACGGGTGAAACCCTCGCCGGGCCACTTGGTGGTGGCGTCGATACCCATTTTGGAGCCGAAGTTGGGAAGGCGCGAGGAATGATCCAGAGAGTCCACCGGACCCAATATGAACTGGATGTCCCGCTCCGGGTCGATGTGATTCAGGGCCTTCCAGAGCACCTCGCGGGGCTCTTGAACATTGACGTCCTCATCGACCACCACAATGCATTTCGTAAACATGGCCTGGGGCAGCGACCAGATCCCGTTCATCACCTTCCGCGCGTGACCCGGGAATGACTTTCGCATGGACACAATCATGAGGTTGTGGAAGATGCCCTCGAACGGCATGTGGTAGTCGATGATTTCAGGAAACTGCTTCCGCATCAGCGGGAGGAAGATGCGCTCGATGGCATAGCCCATATGGCAGTCCTCCATGGGAGGACGACCCACGATCGTGGTCGAATAAATAGGACTGCGACGGTGCGTGATGCAGGTCAGATGGAATACGGGATAGAGATCATCCAGCGAGTAGTAACCGGTGTGATCGCCAAAGGGTCCTTCCGTGTGCAACTCATCGAGGTCAACATAACCCTCCAGGATAATCTCCGCGTTGGCCGGCACTTCCACATTCACCGTTTCCCCGCGGACCAGGGCCACCGGCTTTTTTCGGAGAAAACCCGAGATCAGCATTTCGTCCACACCCTCAGGGAGTGGAAGAACCCCCGCAAACATGGTTGCGGGATCGCTGCCGATGGCAACCGCCACTTCCATGCGGCGAGTCGAACCGGCTTCTTTAGCCAGCGCGGTCGGATTCGACGGGCCGCTGCCCCGCCCTCCCCCCACCGCGGCGGCTCTTTGCGCATGGCGGAAATGCTCCGCCCCGTGCTTGTGAATCTGCCAGTGCATGCCGGTGGTCTGACCGTCAAAGACCTGCATCCGATAAACCCCGCAGTTGCGCTTTCCCGTTTCAGGATCATGCGTAAACACCAACGGAAAGGTGATGAACCGGCCTGCGTCCTCGGGCCAGCACTTTAGAATGGGGAAACGATTGAGGTCGAAATCCGATTTCAAAATGACTTCCTTCGAAGATCCGCTGCCGGCGCTCTTGGGGAAAAAGGATCCCATTTCCATCAACTGAGGCACCAGCTTGATCTTATCAATGAGGCCCTCGGGGGTTTTGAAGTCGAGGAAAGCCTCGATGCGATCGGCGATCTCTCCATAGGATTTCGCTTCGAGTCCCAGCAGCATGCGACTTTCAGAACCAAGAGCATTGATCAGCACCGGGACGGAATACCCCTTCACGTTTTCAAATAGCAAAGCCGGGCCGCCGGCCTTGGAGATGCGATCGGTGATCTCCGTGATTTCCAATTCACAGCTCACCTCGGCCGTAACGCGCTTCAACTCGCCGGCTTTCTCCAGCGCCGCAATGAACTCCCGCAGATCCTCGTAGGCCACTTGATGTCCCCTCTCGTGTTGAGTCCGCGCTATTGTGCCCCAACGGAGGGGAAATTCCAAATTCCAAAATCCAAAGTCCAAACAAAACCCAAAATCCAAATTCCAATGGGAATGTTCTAGCCGTTTTTGGATATGATGGAAGACAAAATCAGCATAAGCTCTCTCGCCTCCCTCAGGAGCGCCTCCCTTTCCTTTTCGCAATTGCCCGCGGACCCGGGCTCAAGCAACCGGAGCCAGAGATGACTCTCCTTGGCTTCCTTTCGACAAATCTTGATTCTCAACAAGAAATCCTTCTTGCTGAGAGACTCATTCGCCTCCACGAAATTTGCAGCGACTGATCCCGAACTGCGAACCAGTTGACGCCCATCCTCAAGATTGCAGATGGTCCGAGGGAGAAGCTTCACGAGTCTCCTGACGCTTTGGGCAAAGAGAAATGTTCTTTCCTGGAGATCCTTCGGTTTGATGTTTTCCACTGTCGAGCCTCCCAGGATACTTGGGGGTAAGCTTTTGTTTGGATTTTGGGCTTTGTTTGGAATTTGGATTTTGGAATTTGGATTTTAAATGCGGGGGATGGCCGAAAGGTTTCTCCAAGAGTATCCAGAGCGGGCGATGGGACTCGAACCCACGACGTCCAGCTTGGGAAGCTGGCATTCTACCGCTGAATTACGCCCGCTCTCGATACTCTCCGCCGGGTGGCGTTTGCCAAAAGGTTCTGACCAAGCTCCAAACTACCTATTCATCCAGCAGGGCGATTATAGGGTCGCACCTTTATTCGTGGCAACCCAAAATTTGCTGGGAACGATGACTTCAACATTCACTTGAAGAGCGCTTGGGGGGGTGTCGCCGAATTGTGTGGATGGCCCTCAGATGCAGAAAACACAGAAGGGATCACGCCGCGACTATGAACATAATCACATTGAGGATGAACCCCGGGGGTGGCGAACTGCGGGATTAGTCTAATGATTTTCGAATGTCTTAGCCTGTCGCTTTCTTGCTCACTTACTAAGGTGACGAAACATCCGCCTGGCACGAGTTCCCGTCGCTCTCCATCAACTCTCATCTCTCCAAATCCGATTAGATCAATGGCTTGGGGGATTTCCTGAATGGAGCGCTTTTCCTTGTCCCTACGTCCCAAGTTGATAACGGGGCGCCCCATAAGATCGAGGCGCCCCAAGGAGACGAAAGACCCGTCCTACTTCTGCTTGAAAATGACCACGCCTTCCGCGGGAAGAGTGTATGTGAATGAACTGCTGACCGTATCATTGCGCCGCAAAGCCAGAGGCGACCCGTTGTTCGATTCAGCCCCGCTGAAGAAGTTGAGACTGCCCGAAGAGGTTGCCCCGGATGAAATAATAATCAGGGACAGCGACCTATTCTCGGATCGGGAGGTTTGGGAAATCGCGATTGGTCCCTCTCGATCCCAATGTCAATGCCTATATCACATCAACGGGGGTCCGATCAGGACGGGCGGTTGCCAAAATCCTCGCACCGGGAGGGGCCCACAGGTTGCCTATGTGCGGCTCCGTTAGCAGCAGCCTATTTATAGGCCGAGGCGTCGTTCGTGGCATTCTCCGAGCTCCAGCGGAGCGACATCGGCGCCGCCTTAGATCAGATTTGATGGGGACAGACACCTGTTCTCATAGAAATTTGAGAAATGCTTTGAGCGAGGTGTCTGTCCCCTTTTCCTCCAAGGGAGCGGGATCGGATGGGTGGGTTTGCGAGTCTATAGAGAGGCCGCTCCTGACGGAGCTGGCGGTCCTGCCCGCATACAGCTCTCGTGTTTCGCGCATTTTTTCGGAGCGACGATGGCTCGGCTCGATCTGAGCAATAGTCCGAGGATTTTGTATGCAGTTGAAATGGTATGTGAAAGGTCTGCTTGTATCCGCCTGCTTCACCTTTATTCAGGCTGCCCAAAAACGGGGCGCCCGGCAACTCTTGGCTCATTTTTATCATCCCATTACCAGGTCGCGCTTTTTGGCAACCTAGAGATCCCAGAAGGTTCTTGAGATCCGGCAGCGTTTGTGGTAAATATTACGGATCAGAACGGGGGGTAAAAAATGAAGTATTTCAAGTATCTTGCCATCCTGTGCATGTTGATGATTCCAGCCGCGGGTTATGCGGCACACGTTTCGGTGGGCGTTTTCGTTGGCCCTGCGTACGGCTACGGGCCACCGGTGTGCCCATATGGTTACTACGGGTATTACCCTTACCCCTGCGCACCGTACGGGTACTACGGTCCTGACTACTTCGTCAGCGGGGTCTTTATCGGCGCCGGCCCGTGGTTCGGCGGCTTCCACCGTGGATTTGGAAACTCTTTCATCGGCGGCTTTGGACGCGGGCCCTTTGTCCGCGACTTCAGGGGTCGTCAAGAGTTTGGACGTGGGCCGTTTGTTCGTGACTTCCGGGGTAGCTCCGCATTTGGACGCGGACACTCCGTTCGCGATTTTAGGGGCGGCTCCTCCAGGGGCGGCTCCTCCAGGGGCGCCTCCTCTTTCCGTGGAAACAGTCGCGGGGTCGAAGGCCGCGCACGTCGATAGTTGAACCGGCTCTTTTGGCCGGAAACAGGAACGGCTGGCAGCTTGTGCTGTCAGCCGTTTTCGTTTTGTGGCCACCGATCGATAAGATGGGGTAAGCTCTTCTCGATCCCAGAAAGCGTTTCAGAATAGGAGGAGACTCATAATCCCGCGACCCTTGAGTTGCTCAATCCTGGGCAGCCACCCCGATCCATCGGGGCGGCTTTCCCCTCAACTCACAAAAACCCGCAATCCTGCTGCTCAGGAGCAGAGCTCCGATCCGGCCTGTTTCGCAATAAGTTCTCACATCCCCTTATTGATCAGAAATAAACGGCCCCAAGCCGCCGTTCTTGTCGATTGTTTAAAACCGGCTCCCTCTGATATTCTTGGCCCGCTATTTGTAACACACCCGTACCCCGGCGTCCCGCTGCGGCGCGAAGGGTAAACTCCAAAGGGGATTGACCCGCTCCGAGAAATAATTTGACCCGCACCCTTCCCTGGGAAAAGTTTATTGTCCCGCGGCTGCACAGTTTCCTACAAGCGCAGCAGCTTTTTGTTTTCGTGGCCGTAGTTGTGTACTTCATGTTCGTGGCCATGAAGATCCACGCCTCTTTGGGGCGGATGCTGGTTATCACACTTTCAGTGGGAAATATCATGTTCCCCATTATGGGGGTTTGTCAGCCGATTTACGCCCGGCGTGCGTTTCCTTGGAATTGGGTCCTCTTCTTCCCTATCATGGGGGCTGGCAGCTTGGCGAGCGCCCTCGCGGCCATTGTCATCGTTCGCTGGTTGGAGCCGAGCAAGCCATCGTTCGGGGCCCTGTTTCAAGAGACCACCCCCCTCGTTATGGTGATCTGTATGGCGGCAGGTACGGTCACCTACCTGAGCAGCGAGATTCAACGCCGGCTCCAGGAGAAAAACCGGGCGCTTGAGCAGGAGGTGGAAAGAGGCAGCGTCGCCCTCCAAAAGCAGGAGCAGGAATTGGACCGGGCCCGCGAGATTCAGCAGAACTTGTTGCCAAAAACCTTGCCGCAACTGCCCGGAGTCCAGATCGCCGGGGCGTGGCAACCGGCCAGAACGGTTGGAGGGGATTACTTTGATGTGATTCATCTCGACGACCATCGACTCGGCATCTGTATCGGTGATGTGGCCGGAAAGGGGATCACCGCCGCGCTCCTGATGGCGAACCTTCAGGCGGCCTTTCGCGCCTTCGCCACTCCTGAGGCCACGCCCGCAGAGGTGTGCTCGAGATTAAACGCATTTCTTTGCGGCAATGTGGCTCCCGGCAAGTTCATTACGTTCCTCTATGCGGTCCTGGATGTCGACCGCCGCACCGTGTGTTACGAAAATGCAGGCCATTCTCCCGCGCTGCTGTTAAAGCCAACCGGGGTGGTCGAATCTCTCCAGGGGAACGGAGCAGTCCTCGGCGTGCTGCCGAATTGGAGTTATAAGGATTCGATGGTGCAACTGGACAGCGGCGACCGGTTGCTGCTCTTTACTGATGGCATCACCGAAGCCGCGAACCAACAGGCCGAGGAGTTTGGTGAAGAGAGACTCATCCGAACCGCACAGATGGAGGATGGGACGGCCCTACACACCCAGCGAAGAATCATGGAAGTCGTTACCCAGTTCTGCGAAACAAACTTCCACGACGACGCCACCCTCCTAGTTGTTGCGCTGCAGTAGGACCCGCAAAAGGGACCCGACCCCCTTGGACTGGAGCCCCATCGAGGGTTCCCTCAGTGGAAGAGAGGTCATTCGAACCCCTCCAGGCCCGGGCCGGGGTCACGGCGGAAAGTCCATTTTTCAGGGGGTTCGTTCGCCACGCTAGAAGGGAAGAAAATGTCATCGATGGGGGCGGGTCTTCCTCGAGTCAAGCCCCCTCAACAAAAGGCGCGGACCAATTCGAGAATGGATCCATAAGCAGTGGACTTCGAAATATAACCGGCCGCCTGAAGCAGTTTTGCCTCGGCCATGATATTGGCGACAGTCGTGAGGATAATGGTGGGCACGGAGCACAGCGCGGGATCCTTGAGTTGTTCAGATCGGAATTCCCAGCCGTTCATGACGGGCATCATCAGGTCGAGCAGAATCAGGGAGGGAGCTCCCTTATTCCGCATGTGAGACAGAGCCTCTGCCCCATTGGACGCAGTGGAGACCTCGTAGCCGGCCCCGCGAAGCACTTCTCCCAGGACATCTCGAACAGCCGGTTCGTCATCGATGATCAAGATCTCTGCCATTCAACTCCCTCCTAAGTGGCCTGCGGTGTCACCTCTGCGGCGGTCGTCAATATCACTTCAAGTAGGCTACTATGATTCCCGTCTTTCCTCATAATTTAACCATACTTCACCCCCCAAGGGGCCATCCATTTGTACGATAAGAGCCAG
This sequence comes from Terriglobia bacterium, assembly GCA_049685715.1. Taxonomy (GTDB): domain Bacteria; phylum Acidobacteriota; class Terriglobia; order JAIQFV01; family JAIQFV01; genus JAIQFV01. Next base: position 8,083 of record JBAVHJ010000641.1, read on the forward strand.
ATCAACGTCAAAGACCGAGGGGTGGCTTCGAAGATCCGCGCCCAAACCCTTCTGGTTTCTCGAAATGCCGGGGGAAAGTCCATCCCCGACCGGAACGCCCAGTATCCCCCAACTTGGCGAAACTCATCCCGAGGCTGAAAGCCACCCTTTGAGCCGGGCGCGGAAGAGAGTAATTCCGTCATTTTGGAAAATCCCGTTGTCAAATTCCAGTGCATTTGGCACGGGGCAACCTCGTTGGTTCTTTTTGTTCCCCTCGAAGGACGTTTTATGGCTGCCGAACCACTGGAGGTCTGGTCCACCGACCCCCACATACAACTGCGCCTCCAATTCTCCCTCAAGATGCTGTGCGCAGTCTGGTTTAATGTCAAGAGATAGAAGCTCCCGAATCAAATCCACCACCCTGAAGGGCGACCCGGTGAAAATGAACAAAATCCGGCAGCCCCGTCCTCTCCCAACGTGGCCTCACTCCACATCCGCTCCCGTGCGGCCCACGAAAACAAGGTCCCACAGCTCGGGATCAACGCGGAGAATCATGGTGCGGAAGTCCCCATGATTACTGCGTGGCCTGCCGTGAACGCAACCAAGTCCACGCCCGCAGCCAGACTCTGCCACCGCGCTGCGGCCCCAGTCAAATGCGGGAGGAGCAGCACGAGAGCAAAAATGGCCTGCGGTAGGGATCCGGAAAAACCAAGTCTGAGATTAGATCTGTTCATGATTCAATGGAGCGCCCTGGATCGTCGGCCTGGAGAAGAGGATATCAGGATATTTGAAGTTTTGGAACGCACACCCGCGGGCACCAAGGCCCCGGGTGGCAGCCTCAAACCGCCACCCCGGCACGCCGGGTAAATTGTGATTCATTAGTTCCGGTGGCGCAAGCCCTTCCTCCCGGGGCCTCCCGCGAAAAGTTGATCGGCGCCTAGTTCAATGCACCGCGATCTGAAAACGGGGTATTCGGCTCGTCGCAAGGCCTCGGGCTCATCTCGATCTGCGGCCCGCGGTTCCAGGGGCGAAACACCAACTCCCTGATTAGCCAGTGGGCAAATCCAGGCTCTGTATCCCGATGTTGTTTATTGACTGACTAGTCAATCAATGATATACGAAGAGCGGAATCACACTATGTCACCTCGAACTGAAGCGCAATGGGAACAAATGCGGGAAGCTGCCTCCGAAAAGATCCTGCGCGCTGCGCTGGGCCTTTTCAAAGAGAAAGGGTTTCACGGAGCCTCCATGGCATTGATCGCCCGGCGGGCCGGAGTTTCCAAAGGACTCGCCTACAACTATTTCAGGAGCAAGGACGACTTGTTGACGGCTGTTGTGGAGCGGCGCTTCGATGAAGCGGAACTTCTCATTCATGGACTTGAGCGGGTTTCCAATCCACTGAAAAAGCTGCAATACGTCCTGGACCGGCTCTTCGACCATGTGAATCGGGATCTTGAGTTGTACCGGCTCTACATGACGATTTTCCTGCAACCCGACTCCCCTGCCGCCTTCCGGAGGGCCGGGAAGATTTCCGGGAGGGTGCAGAGCCAGTGGCTTAAGATCAGAAGTACTTATCACCAGATTTTCACTGAACTGGGGGTGCCCGACCCCGACAAGGAAGTGATCTACTTCCGATCGCTGACTACCGGCATGGTGGCCGAATACATTATGGAACCCCAGAGCTACCCCCTCGATGCCATGAAGGCTCATGTGCTTAAGAAATATCGGTCGCTTGGCCGAAAGTGACGGGAGGCCGGCGCCACTCGCGACCGCCAGAACCAAATCGCCGCAAGATACTTCGTCAAAGTGAAGAGTATCTTGAGGTCCTTGGAAACAAGGGTCCGGAGACGCCGTGCATTCTTGACGTTCTCATCTGGGCCTATGATTAGCTGGATCTTCTCCATGGGGCGGGTCCAACCGGAGGATGAAAACATGATGGGAAGCACTCCAATTCCAAGCATGTCTGGAGCGGAACTTAACAGATTGTTCGAATATAATCCTGCGACCCCTTTGGAGGTCCAAGTCGTCGGGTCCGAACTGGTCGAGGGCGTTCAGATTGAGGATATCTCCTACGTAAGCCCCAAGGGGGGACGAGTGCCTTCTTTTCTCATCGCGCCCTCAGGGAATGGGGGCTTCGCCGGCGTGATCATGATGCATGGGGGGCAAGGAGATCGAACCCAGTTTCTGTCGGAGGCGATCGACCTCGCCAAATCAGGTGCTGCCTCAATCCTGATCGATGCGCCTCACAACCGTCCGGGACAATCTCCATCGGGTGCGTTAATGCTCGACCCGGAGAAAGAACGCGCGATGTATATCCAGCTTGTGATTGACCTCCGTCGCGCGATTGATCTGTTACTGACCCGGCCCGGCATTGATTCGAAGAGGATCGGTTACATCGGACATAGCCTCGGTGCCACATGGGGAGGTGTCCTGGCGGGGGTGGACAAGCGGGTCAAGGCGTTTGTCCTCATGGGCGGGCTCCCGGTGCTTTATGATTTTTCTGAAAACGCTGGCATTGCGCAGGTACTAAAGAGCATTTTGACCGCGCAGCAGACGGAAAGGTACGTCGAAGTGCTCGCCCCCATCGCCCCTGAGAATTTTGTTTCGCGCGCGGCTCCCGCCGACATGTTCTTTCAATTCGCACGGCATGACCGCTTCATCACTCCACGCTCAGCCGAGCGCTATGCGAAAGCGTCTAGTGAGCCCAAACTGGTACGATGGTACTTCACCAGCCATGAATTCAACGATGGGAGCTCCCGGGCCGACCGCTTGACCTGGCTGGGAAAACAACTTCGGCTCTCGCCCGTCGCAGTGATCCCTTCTCCGAACCCGGATCAGGCGTCGAGGCCCCCATCCGCCCCCACGTTGTTCGAAAGGCTCTTCAGCAGCGGGATCATGACGATGGGCCCGGCCAGGGATGACCCGCAACAACAGGTTGGTGTCTTCAATCCGGACCTCATTGCAAGCTTTCCGGCCCTGCGGCTATCTGAGTTGGAGAAACTCCGATGGCTCGCCGGCGAATGGAGGGTTACCAACCGTGTTCCCGCCACGCGTTCGAACCCCGCTTACACCGACCATACTTCCCTGGCCTATAAGTTCTGCGAAAAAGACGCCTGGATCTGCCTGGTGGGGACGGACGGAAAAGAAAGGCCTCACATCACCTTCGATCCGTTCACCCGGCAGTGGATGTTCGTGCTGGCGGAGGGCGCTTATGGAATCTTGCACTCAAGCGGATGGTCGGGAAACCAAATTGTATTCACGGGCCCCATGAGCATGATCGGGGTTGACTGCCGACTGCGACAAACTTGGACAAAAAAGGGTGACGACGAATTTCATGTGCTCAATGAAGAGATGATGGACGAGGGTCAGTGGGGATATGTGGACGAGTTCGAGTACCGGCGAAAGTAATCCCTTTGATACGAGGGCGAAATCTGCCGCCAACCTCATTCTTCCCTCATCCACAGTTGTCATCGGAAGCATCACTCCGCGTACGGAATGCCCCGTTGTGTGTTAGCATTAATGAGACGAGAAAATCGTTTCAACAACAGTATCCAACGAGGGTGCTCGCGGCATGCCCACTCCGGTTGAGTTAAGTCCTGACACCAAGTATCACCTTTTGCTGGAAATTTCGCAGAAGATCGGCGGGACGCTGGACCTCGACCAAGTGCTTGACCTTCTGATTGACGCGGTCAGGTCAGCGATCCCCTTTGATGCCGCCGGGATCTTCGTGTTGAATGAGAACAGTCTTGCGAACAGGGGCCGGATCGGTTCTCACCTGATTGCAGGAATGGCCACGCGAGGTTTTCCGGAGCGGCCCAGGGAGGACGATCCGATGCTGAAGTCCGGCCATGGGATCGTTGGCTATGTCATCCGGACCGGCCAGCGGGTGATCGCCGGCGACGTGCGACATGATCCCCATTATGTCGAGGGCCGCGCGGGAACGCTCTCCGAGATTGCCGTCCCCCTACTCGTCAATAGCCAGATCCTGGGAGCCCTCAATCTGGAAAGCGATCGGCTCGAAGCCTTCTCGGAGGCCGATGCGGAACTTCTCCAGTTCATTTCGAATTCAGCCGCCCTGGCCATCGAGAAGGCCATCCTGCACCGCCGGCTACTGGAGAGCAAGCGGATTGAAAGGCAACTTGAGATTGCCCGCGAGGTTCAAGTCAGTCTACTTCCCGATCACCCCCCCGTCCTCCCGGGCTACGACCTTTCGGCCCTCAACCTGCCCAACTCAGAAATCGGAGGAGACTACTACGATTTCATCCAGCTTCCCGAGAAACAGATTGGAATAGCCATTGCCGATGTCTCCGGCAAAGGGATCGGGGCAGCCCTCATCATGGCTACATTTCGCGCTGCCCTCCGGACTCAAATTCGTCTCGACTCCGACATCTCTCGCGTTTTGAGGTCGGTGAACAATTTTCTTGTGGAATCAGTGGGACGCTCTGATTTCGTAACCGCCGTGTTTGGGATCCTGGATCCTCCCTCGGGTCGTTTTCGCTATTCGAATTGTGGTCACAACCCTCCCCTCTTGCTGCGGGCGGGAGGTCCGACTGAGGAATTAGACCAAGGTGGAATGGTGCTGGGGGTTTCCAGTGATGCGCTGTACGAGGTGTCAACTGTGGTCCTGAATCCGGGAGATGCTCTGGTGTTCTACACCGATGGCGTCATTGAAGTCCCCGACCCTGGTCTGCACGAATTCGGGTTGGAAGGTCTGCAGCGGGCCGTTCGCGCCGCCTTGGCCCGTTCGGCACATGAAATAATCCAGTCCGTCGTCGGCGCAACGAAGGCTTCACAGGATTCAACGGGCTATTCCGACGACTTCACCTTGCTGGTCGTGAGGCGTGAAGGATGAAGTTCACAAGGAGATTCAAGCGAGGGAAGATGAGTTCCGGAGAGGCAGCTTCGAACGGGCCTCAGAGGTCACTCGCCGCGGAATTCTGATCGGGGATAGCCACGAACCCGGATCATCGTCAAGAACCATCCCGTTTGCCCACCGAGCCAAAAACCGGATTCCTCCAAACAGGGTCCTCCCTATTCCTCCATATACGGCCCCACCACCTCGTTCCAGTGATCCTGCGTTTTTAACACGAGCTCAATGATTTCCCGGACGGCTCCGTGTCCGCCTTCTGTCTTGGTGACGTGGTGGGCCACTTTCAGGGCCTCTGGACAAGCGTTGGAGACGGTCGCAGCGAATCCTGCTATTCGCAAAACCGGGAGATCAACGATGTCGTCTCCGACGTACGCCGCTTCCTCCGGGGTCAGGGAGAGCTTCTCGAGGATCTCGAGGAAATCGTGCTTCTTGCCCGCGGAACCCTGAATACAAATCTCAATGCCCAGGTCCTGCGCCCGCTGAGCCACTGCCTCTGAAAACCTCCCCGAAAGCAGACCTAACTTCAAGCCCGCCTGGAGGGCAAAACGCATAGCGATCCCGTCCCGCACATCGAAGCTCTTGGACTCGCTCCCGTCGGGATGGACAAGGATGTCCCCGGGAGTCAAAACACCATCCACATCAAGGATCACTAATTTGATCTTTTTGAGACGCGACCGAACACTTCGGGAAAGATGTGTCATAAGGGAAGCCGAAAGGCAACGTGCCTGATTCAGGGAAAAACCGAAAATTCAATGACGCCGATGAACACAGAAGCTTTAAGGGCACGATCCATGCGCTGGCGACGACACCCGTCTTAAAACATCTCCGTCCGCCACAGATCATGAATATGCAGGGCTCCTTCGATGCGCCCCGTCTCATTGACAATGATAAGCGAGGTAATCTTCTGTTGCTCCATGAGGTTTAGGGCATGTGTAGCAAATTCCCTCCGCTGAATGGTAAGCGGATGGGGATGCATCGCCTCTCCCGCGGTCTTCGAGAGAATCTGGTCACCTCGTTCGAGGAGGCGGCGCAGATCGCCGTCCGTAATGATTCCCACCAGGCGATCCTCCCGATCGACGACACTCGTCATGCCCAATCCCTTCTTCGAGATTTCATAAATCACGTCACTCATCCGGGTATCGGTCAGAACCTTGGGCAGCGCGTCCCCCGTGTGCATCAGGTTTTCGACCCGCATCAGTTTCCGCCCGAGTCCACCGGCAGGGTGGAGGGCTGCAAAATCCTCTTGGGTAAAGCCTCGCCGCTCCAGGACCGCAAGGGCCAACGCATCTCCCAAAGCAAGCATCACGGTAGTGGACGCGGTGGGGGCGAGCCCGAGGGGACAGGCTTCCTGCTTGATGGAGACGTCGATCACGACATCACTGGCTTCCGCAAGGGTTGAACTCGGCATCCCTGATATGGCGATCAGAGGGATGGCGAGACGCTTGAGGGTGTCGAGCAGTAACAGGATCTCTTCCGTCTCCCCGCTGTAGGAGAGGGCAATCACCAAATCCCCGGCCACCACGCGACCAAGGTCGCCGTGCACAGCTTCGGCCGGATGCAGGAACAGCGAGGGGGTCCCTGTCGAAGAGAGCGTGGCGGAGATTTTTTGCGCAATGATCCCACTCTTCCCGATTCCGGTGATGACCACCCGGCCTTTGCAAGCCTCGATCAGATCAACGGCCTGCGTGAAGCTAGAGTCCAGTCGGCCGATCAGCTCTGTGATCGCTTCGGCTTCAATAGCAAGGAATCGCTTGGCAGACTCAAGGCTCATGCGTTGACTTCGTCCTTCACGATGTGATTGATCTCAAGTAAGGTTTTCAGGAGTCCCGGGAGGAGTTTCAGATGGAGGGCATTGGGGCCATCACTCAGCGCCTTTTCCGGGTGGTCGTGAATCTCCATGAAGATCCCGTCGACGCCTGCAGCCACTCCCGCCCGCGCCAGAGGTGGAATGAACTGGGCCTCCCCGCCGGAAGCGTGTCCCGCTCCACCCGGGATTTGCACGCTGTGTGTCGCATCGAAGACCACGGGAAATCCCATCTCCCGCATGATGGGAAAAGAGCGCATGTCCACCACCAGGTTGTTGTAGCCAAACATCGCGCCCCGCTCGGTGATGATGATCTTCTCATTACCGGTGGAGCGCACCTTCTCCACTGCGTGACGAATCTCCCAGGGAGCCACGAACTGGCCCTTCTTAATATTGACGGCTCGTCGTGATTTTCCGGCCGCCGCGAGCAGATCGGTTTGCCGGCACAAAAAGGCGGGAATCTGAAGCACATCGCAAACCTCGGCGGCAGGGGCGACATGCGATATCTCGTGAACATCCGTGAGCAGTGGGATCCTGTACGTTCGTTTGATCT
>JBAVHJ010000642.1:0-5305 GCA_049685715.1 Terriglobia bacterium
GTTGGAAGGTACGCATCCGGATTGACCGCGGATGGTGCTAACGCCCTTCGATCTGGAATGAAACCTCGATGGCGCCCGCACAGCTGGGAAGTTTTCCTGCCCAAGCAGGGACACTCAAAGATTTTCAACCCTCATCGTGGATAGTTTTTTTTGAAAAAACCATCCACGAGGGGAGTTTGAGAATAGGAAGCCCTCGAGGGGTTTCGGTGGGAGGAGCAGGGGCAATGGACAGCCGGGAGGATGATAAGCCGAAAGGAGGCACGCAGCCGGAGCGGGGTTCACCAGGCGAAAAAAACATGGGCTCAGAGAATAACGGGTCGGTCGTCAACTACGAACAGTTGCTGGAATCTTACAGTGGATGGAAAGTGGCAGAGGAAGGGGATGTGCTGAAGGGCACCGTGCTCAAAGTCACTCGCACGGATGTGATTGTCGATGTCGGGTTCAAGTCGGAAGGGGTGATCCCGCTCGGAGAATTCCTGGATGCGCTCGGCCAGGTGACCGTGAAGCCGGGAGATGTGATCGATGTCTTGTTGGAACACGCTGAAGACATGGAAGGGGCGATCCGGCTGTCGCATGAACGAGCCAAACGGATGCGGGTGTGGGATGACATCGAAAAGGCATATACCGAACAGTCCATTATGAAGGGGATCGTTCTGGATCGGGTGAAGGGGGGCCTCTCCGTCGATATTGGCGTCAAGGCATTCCTGCCCGGATCTCAGATCGATATCAAGCCCGTCAAGAACCTTGACTCCTTTCGCGGGCAGGAAATCGGCTGCCGGGTCATCAAGATGAACAAGAAGCGCGGCAATATTGTCTTGTCGCGCAAGGTGGTGCTGGAGGAAGAGAACCAAAAACGACGTAGCAACGTGCTGGAGAGTCTTCAGGACGGGGCGGTGGTGAATGGCATCATCAAGAACATCACCGACTATGGGGTCTTTGTAGATTTGGGCGGGGTGGACGGATTGCTCCACATCTCCGATATTTCCTGGGGACGTCCGCCGTCTCCTCAGGAGACCTTCCATGTCGGGCAGGAAATCACCGTCAAGGTGCTGAAGTTCGACCGCGAGAAGGCCCGGGTCTCGCTGGGCCTCAAACAACTCTTCCCGGATCCTTGGGTGGAGTTTTCACAGCTGCACCCGGGGGGTTCCCGCGTCAAGGGGAAGGTCGTCAACCTCACCGATTACGGTGCCTTTGTCGAAGTGGCCGAAGGAGTCGAGGGGTTGATCCATGTTTCAGAAATGAGCTGGTCCAAGCGGGTGAAGCACCCTTCCAAGATCTTGAACGTGGGGGACGAGGTGGAAGTGGCGGTGCTTGACCTCAACATCCCGGAGCGCAAACTCTCGTTGGGCTTGAAGCAAACCGAACCCGATCCCTGGGTGACCCTGGCCTCCCGCTATTCCGTGGGCGCCCAGGTGGAGGGCCGGGTGAGAAACTTAACCGACTTTGGCGCCTTTATCGAGATTGAGGAGGGAATCGATGGGTTGGTTCACGTCTCCGATCTCTCCTGGACCCGGCGTGTCAAGCATCCTTCCGAGGTGTTGAAGAAGGGCGACCTGGTGCGGGCCGTGATTCTGAATATCGATGCGGAGAACCGTCGATTGTCCCTCGGCCTCAAGCAACTGCAGAATGAGCCCTTCCAGGAGTTCCTGGAGAAACATCATGTGGGCGACCTGGTCAGAGGAAAAATCACTCGAGTGTCCTCTTTTGGCGGCTTTGTTGATCTGGGCGGGGGCCTGGAGGGACTGTGCCATTTTTCAGAGTTTGATGAGAAAGAGAAAAGCCAGGAAAAATCCGGGACCACGGTCGCTGTCGGGAAGGAATACGAATTCAAGATCATTAAACTGAGCCTCGAAGAACGAAAGATCGGGTTGAGTCAGCGAGGGGCCATTGATGATATGGACCGCAAGGCATTGGAGACGTATCAGGCCCAGACCGAAGAGGCTTCGAAGACCCGCATGGAGGAGTTGGTGGGACAGCTCCAGACAGATAAAAAACCCGATAAGGGATCAACCGGGGACTAGATCATGAGTGATCAACATTCAAATGTTGTTCTGTGGGTTCTCATTGGCTGCGGTGCGCTCCTGGTGTTTGGGGCGCTGCTGTTTGTCCTGCTGCTTTACTCCATGAAGACGGATGAGACCTCCGACTTTTCATTTTCTGAAAACAAGGTGGCGATCATCGAGCTCAACGGCGCCATTTTCGATTCCCAGCCGGTGGTGGATCAGCTGGAAAAATACGGGAAAGACACGAGCATCAAAGCCATCGTCCTGCGCATCAACAGTCCAGGCGGCGGCGCTGCTGCCTCGCAGGAGATTTATCAGGCGATCAACCGGGTCCGGACCAAGAAAAAGAAGATCGTGGTTGCGTCCATCGCTTCGGTCGGGGCTTCGGGCGCCTACTATGCCGCCTGCGCCACGGACAAGGTCCTGGCGAACGCGGGGGCCCTCACGGGATCCATCGGCGTCATCGCCCAGTGGTATAGTTACGAGGATCTGTTGAAATGGGCCAAGATGAAGGATGTGGTCGTCAAGAGCGGGGAGTTCAAGGATACGGGGGATCCCGCGCGCGATTTGACGGTGGCGGAACGCGCCTATCTTCAACATCTCATTGATGACACCTACGGGCAGTTTGTCGACGCGGTCGCCCACGGGAGAAAACTGAGTGTGGAGACGGTCAAATCCCTCGCGGACGGGCGGGTCTTCACGGGGCGCGAGGCGAAAGAGAACAAATTGATTGATGAGGTGGGCGACTTGCAGGATGCCATCGATGCCGCCGCCCAACTTGCCAAGATCAAAGGCGAGCCGAAGATTGTCAGGGCGACCAAACAGAAACAGTCCTTGTTCGATGTCTTGTTCGGCGACGCTTCTTCGCTGATCCCCGCGCCGCTCCAGCACCTTTCCAAAGAGGCGCCCCTGCAGTACATGTGGCGGCCCGGATCTTAAAGAACGACGGCCCACGGGCCTCGAACGATCGAATCGAAGCACGGGAAGACAACCCTTCATCCCCGGCTGTGAGGCTGGGTTCACGCTTCAAAACTCGCTGATAGGACAGCGGTCGGGAGGTTCAATTAAAATGAGTCCGGAATCATCTCAAACAGGAAACCGCCAGGGAGGAACAATGACTAAAGCGGATTTGGTGGAAGAAGTTTCCCGCATCACCGAGGTGAAGAGGAAAGAGTCGGAAGTCATTGTCGAAACTATTTTTGATTCCATCATGGGAGCGTTGCGGGGGAAGGACAAGGTCGAAATTCGAGGCTTTGGAAGCTTCCGGACGCGCCAACGCCGGGGCCGCACAGGCCGTAACCCCAAGACCGGCGAGAAAGTGGAAGTGCCTCCTAAAACCATCCCGTTTTTCAAGCCCAGCAAGGATTTAAAGGACCTGGTGAACCAGGAAGCCTCCGGGGCGACTGGGACCACTACGCCTGCTGGCGACGTATCGCTTTGAATCAGCCCACAAGGTGCCCTCACCCGAATGGATCATCTCTATACTCCATGGCGCTACCAATTCATTCGTGCAATCAAAGCCGGCGCCGAATGTATTTTCTGCCTTGCAGCATCCACGGACTCGGGCCCCGGGAGTCCTCAGCCGGTCACGGATCGGGAGCGCCTGGTCTTGTATCGAGGCGAGCATTCCTTCGTCATCCTCAATCGGTATCCTTACACCAACGGTCACCTGATGTTGGCGCCGTTCGAGCACATCGCTGACCTGGCCTCCTGCTCCGTCCCCCTGCTGGCCGAAATTATGGAACTGGCCAAACGGGCGGAGATCGTTCTCAAGGCGACTTACCGCCCCGACGGATTTAATATCGGCCTCAATCTTGGGAAAAGTGCGGGGGCTGGCGTCGAGGGGCACTTGCATCTGCACGTGGTGCCCCGATGGATTGGAGATGCCAATTTTGTGTCGGTCATCGGAGAAACGCGTTTGCTTCCCGAAGAACTCGCCACCACCTACGATAAGCTGTTCCCGCTCTTCAGGAAGGAATCCTGACCTCCTTCCCGTTCTCATCATGAGTCCTCGTCCTCATTCCAGGGCAATCCCCACTAATTGCTCCAGGTAGTGAAACATCGACTCCGCCGACGCCCCATTCACCGCCTGAGTCTGACCATCAGCCAAACGCAACACCAGGTTGGCGTCCCTTGCTTCTATCTTGGGGCGAAATTCCACCTTGACCACGTTGGCCAAATTGATGAGAAGAGAGTCTGACGGGCGATTTATCCGGACAAAAGGTTTCTGATCCATAATCTTTGTGCCCTCCCCAATTCATGGAACTCTGTTTTGTGAGCGCTTCGAAAGCCAGAATTTCCGGTTCGATCATGCCGCAGATTCGTTACAAAAACTTGAAGATGACCGCAATTGATCTTAATTCGGGAGTTCAGGATTAAGGGTCGGTCTTTAAGGTCCATGGAAACCGGAGCACGGTAGACCGGACATTCGAGCCTGCTGTGAGAGACCCAGGCGGGGAAGCAAGGGACCCGCCCCAAAATGACATGTGATTCTCTCACAACGCCGGGCGGAAAGGTTCAACTTCGGAAGGCAGGGCTTGGTCTTGCCAACCCGTTCGAAAGGCGATTTGGCCAGTTCGGCCTGCCATCTTGGTTTGGGGTGAATTCCTTCAGGAGGTTGAGAAACTATTGAAACAATTTGGCCTTAAGCTGGATTTTGCTAGAAAGGCGAGAGGTGTCGGCCTTTGATGAGTTGACGTTTTTTCCGGGAGGTGGGCATGGACAGAAAAAGATTGTTAGTTGTTGAGGGGGAACCGATAATCGGGAATTTGATTCATGACTCCTTCTCCACCCAATTCGAAGTCATGTCGGCGCGGTCGGGGAACGAGGCGATCCGTCGGGCCGTTCTCGACCATCCAAATTGTCTCCTGTTGGATGTGGCCATGCCACAGATCAGCAGCTTCATGCTCTGTGAAATCCTGAAATCCATCTCTCAGACCAAGCGGATCCCCATCCTGCTGATGGGCGGAAAACCCCGTGAGGCGGTTTGGGGAATCGCCAAGGAAATCGGGGCTCTCGATTATCTCGAGTCACCTTTTTCGGTGGAACAAATCTCCAAGTCGGTTCAGCTCGCCTTGGAGGCCGCCACGCTGGAGCGGCGAAGAACCGCACGCGTGAGTATAAAGATTCCGATGGTGATTCGCAGCAAAGACTCCTTCGATCGCCGGTTCGAGGTGAATGCGGAGACCGTGGACCTGAGCCGACACGGCGCGTTGATGCGGTTGCCGGTTCGAATCCCGGTCGGCCAGCAAGTTGAGATCTGTCAGCCCGAAGCGGCCGTGTCCACCCGGGCCGCTCTTCAT
>JBAVHJ010000643.1:0-8786 GCA_049685715.1 Terriglobia bacterium
TCTGTCCAGTATCAAATGCCGGATGAATTCCAGTGACGGAAGGCGATTCTGTGGCAGGGGTAATGGCGGCGTGGCGCGGTCACATGGCCTGATTGGTTAAAAGGTGAGAAGGGCCGGAAGAAGATAAGGCTGAGACGGGGCGCGTGGTGACTGGATCGTCCGCGCCCGGGGCCTGGGCCCCGGGCTGCTTCCTCCTCTTACAACTCAATAACCCCCGCCGGATAATCTGCGTAGGGCATCCCGCCTAATCAGGCCGCATAGCTCTCAGTGCCGAATGCACAACCGGGCCGCTTCAAGCGAGATTGTGTCACGGTCAATCTGACCCCTTGGTCTCCGGACAAGGATCGCCCAGAGTTAGCCCACCACGTTGTCTTCCTCTCCAAAGAGGGCTGCAGGGAACCGAGGTGTGGTGGTTTCCGAGTTAAACGTTTTCATGCTCTCGTCAAACACCTTATCAAACGCCTCGCCGCCATGAGTGGGAACAGTGCAGGTCACCACAAATACCTTGCCCTCTCTTCCCTGAAAGAAATACTCCGCTTGCCTGAGCACTCTCCCATTAATCTCCAATTGCGTAACGACGCGGATCCCCCTCTGCCCAAACTTGGTGATGAAGTCGGTTTGAGTCAGAGTTTTGAACTCCTTGCCGCTGGCACTCTCAAATAGTTTGGGGAGCCCCCTGAGCCTTGCAGCGACGTAGCTATCCATGGATCCCAGGGAGGGTTCGTCCACGACATTGATGTTGGGTGCAAAGCCGTCAACGGCCGGACCAAAGACCATCCGATATTTCTGTCCGGGAACTTCTTCGATCGTCCAGTCAGAGGGAACATTGAATGAAAATCCGCCCGCGGGCTCAACATACCGGATCACCGGTGCTTGTGCATATCCGTTCATGGCTGCCATGAGGATGACAAGGAAAAGGAATAACAATCTTTGAATCATGGAACTAGTTTCCTTTCAGAGGAATTTCCGGTCGGCAGGCTGAAGGTTCGAATTCGAGGGGGGAGATCCATCGGCATTCATTCCCGTCCATCAAAGTAGAGTGACATTCCCTTTCGAGTCTCGAATTTGGCAACTTCGGATCGCTGCACGACCTACCCTTTGAGAAATTCCCATGAATTGTCTTGCTCTGAATGACGCGACAGGTTCCGCAGGGTGTTCATCCATGAGCCAGGAGGGCATCGCCCTCACACAGACTTATCGACCAGGTTCCTGTCGGCCTGTAGCAAAAAATGTGATGGAAATGAAAGCGGCTCAGAGGGCGGGGAATGGATCTGGTTAGCGCCGGTAACTTGCCAGAGTTGTCATGCCAGGGATGGGCGCACCGAGGTAATGGCCTGTGGGTAGGGTACGGCTTTACCTCTTCGTGTGACGACGTGTGAGGGAAGGATCCCTTCTAATTCAACTTCAAGCAGAGGGGAAATCGTTAAATGTTCCCCCATGGCGCCTCCATGCAATCCAGAGCAAGTCGTCTATGAAGTCAATCGTCTCCCTCTGAGGGTTTCGACGCCAGGAAACCGATGCAGGATTTTGGGAAGGATAGCCTTCCATATCGGTGCAGGATGCATACTCGGAAGCCGGCATGCAAGAGCTCACGCTTGATTTTGGATCGCTCATATAACTGGAGGCGGTGGGTCTCATGAGCACGCCGGAAGAGTCCCCCTACCTGTCGAAACGTCGTGAGTTGACGAGTTAGCCGCTGTGTCCGGACATCCTCCTTGACTTCCACGAGAATGGCCCAGTCTGCTCCTTCCCAGTATCTCACGCGTGGAACATCTCCTCGGCCCGGCTCCGCGATATCGAAAATAAACAGGCCTCCCGGTCTCAGGGCTGCGTAAACGCGACGGAAAAGCCGAGAAAGTTCCGGGAGATTGTTCTTTTGGTCAAACCGATAGTTGAATGGTTCACCCAGGGCGGTGACCGCGTGACAAGGGGGTAAATTGGTCTTGAAATACGACCCCACTTGGAAGTTTCCGCTGGGGACGCGATTCCGAGCCATCTGAATCATCGCGGGTGAAAGGTCGACTCCCCAAACCTTGAAGCCTGCATCGAAAAGTCTCAGCGCCCAGATTCCGCTCCCACAACCCAGGTCAACGACCACTCCCTTCGGTATTCTCGCTTGGCGCAAGTGCCTCAGTAATCCCGGTGCTGCGTCTTTAACAAAGCGGCTGAATCCAGCATCGTGGATGTAAGCAAGATCATCACTATAGGCTTTCACCCAGTCCCCCACTTTGAGTAGTGCTCAATCTGGCCCTGAGATTTTAGCGGACCGTGTGTTGGGCGATCTTAATCAACAACCTCAAGATCCCAGGGGTTCCCTTGAATTCACCTTAAATTTTAACTTGTTAAATATGTGCTGGCCGAGTTCAGCAGGTGATAACGATGCCGCCGAAGCCATTCACCGCGGCGGGAGAAGTCAGAAGAAAAACACATTCTCTGTCGTGGAATCTTTGAACCAAGGGGTTAAAGGCTTGACTTTTCATATCCGACTTCCGACCTCTGACTTCAATATCCCGAAGAAGAGTTTTTCGGTCGAGCCATAGGCCGGATTGATTGCAAGAATCTTTTCCCGGATCTCATGCTGTCAGATTCGAGATGGACCAATGACACGCCGCGGTCTATTCCACTTCCGTGACAACTGCCTCCAAAATCTCTTTTTCACGCCATTGTAAAAGCCTCCCAAGCCAATTCAGGCTGAACCAATAGAGAAATGCGCTCAGGACGGCTAGAACCAATGACGACAGCAGATTCACAACGCCGGCAGCCAACCACCCCTGATAGTCAAACAGGAATCCCAAAGCAGGGGATATCACAATCGGAGATAGAGCAATGGGGGATAACAACTGCGAAAAAAAGATGAAAAAGGAGGTCTTTGCCGAAACCTTGGTTGGTTTCAAGGATCCCGCGGAAATGCGGTAGGGAACCATGATGGAGGCAAAGTTCCCAACCATGCTCAAGATCAGAAACACTTCCAGCAGTTGGAGGCAGCTCGCAATAAACGTGAGTGTGCCCAGGCTCAGGAAGATCTTGAGGAGCCCGAGAATAATCATTCCTATGCCCAAGACTATTGGAAAAAGGGTGAAATTCTTGGCCAATAGGAAGTACTTCCGTTGCGTCGGTAGTAGCACAAGCATACGAAACCCATTACGCTCAAACCCGAACTGGTTGAACATGAGCTGAACTAATCCAAAAGACGAAAGGACGACTGCCGCGCTGGCCACAAAAGGCTTCAACCTCTCTCCGGGGATGGCCCAGGTCTTCGAAAGGAAGAGGGCCGAGAAGACCACCACCATAATCACGTTGGTCGCCAGCGACATCTTCACCTCCGGGGCGCGGGTGAGGCCTCTAAAAAAGGCCAGCCACAAAGGAGTTGCTTCGGCGGGGAACATGGGCAACTCCTTCTCCAGAAAGTTTTTCATGCCGCGAGAGGTTGCGGGAGCCGGACTTTCTTCGACGGTGGACCTTGTCTCCTCGGATTGCGATTTGACGCCGCCCTGCTCACCAAAGTAAAAACGCCGTGTGGACCGGTACGCTTGCATTAACCCCAGGGACCCAACCAGAATGGCCGCCAGTGATCCTGCCACTGCCGGCCAAGTGTCTTGGGAAGCCAGGGCCGAGGCGCCGCCGCCCACCCACAGGGGAGGAACGTAGGTATGCGCGGAGATGAAAGTGTTGGACA
This sequence comes from Terriglobia bacterium, assembly GCA_049685715.1. Taxonomy (GTDB): domain Bacteria; phylum Acidobacteriota; class Terriglobia; order JAIQFV01; family JAIQFV01; genus JAIQFV01. The sequence continues at coordinate 3,677 of JBAVHJ010000643.1, forward strand.
GCGCCAGTTGTTCTTCGAGGCTCTTCCTGGTTGCCTTGCGGCTGCGCCGTGACGTGAAGCCCCTCTCGGCAGACCCTTGTCGCCCATGACGTGAGAGGATCGAAAACAAGTTGGGTAATTGGGAGAGTAGAAGGATCGCTGCCGTCGCTCCGACAATGATGGCTCGACGCCGGCGCGGGTTGGACATGATTGCCACCAACCAGCCGCGGAGATAATACGTCCACGCCGTCATCATGAAGAAGAAGCTGAGCGTGAGAGGGACCAGCCAGAACATCGACCCGCCCTTACTCCACATTAACCCCAGGCTCAGTCCCAGCATCCCCGGCATGAACAGGAGAATGTCGAATGTGAAATGCGAGGCAACATAATTGACCAAGAATATTTGCCGGAGTGAAACCGGCAGATGTAACAGCTTCCTGATGTCGAGGGACTCCGCGCGCTGAATCTCCCGGACGATTCCGAGGAGCCAGAAAAAAATGAACATGCCGACGAGGCCGTCCCACACCAGCATCAGGACCACTGGCGGGGCCGTCCGGAGGGGCCATGCGCCGACAATGATTCCCCCAAAGAATCCGCCCACAGCGACCGTCAAGCCAATGATGGCGAGGACAACCGTCAGGACGGCGTTCAACTTGCCGCGGTGGGACAGCTGGCTGCTCATCAAGCGCCAGCGCAACCACAAGACAGTTTTGAGTTGACTCCAGTTCGGGTTCATCTGGGATGGCGTATCATGCGATCCTGCATCTTCTTAAGTGTGAAGAAGCATCCGTAGATATTTAAGCTTCGCTTACTCCCGGAGCAGCTTCCCTCTTTGGTCGGTTCAGGAGGTTCGGGGACACTTTCCTGGCCGGATCTCCCATTCAAAGAACATTGAGCTTGGAAGGAGCCGCTGTCATCCTGGTGCCTTGGGTTTCCTTAAAAACATTCATTAGGATTTTCCTTCACGTTCAATGCATGTCCTTGAAGGCCTTTGCAGCCAACCTTTGATCCCTCGAAAACCGGGATGTCTTCTCATTCTTCCAACCAGCTCAACTTGCGGGCTTCGGCATGCTCACTTCCTACCGACAGCAGGAAGAGCTCCTCGAGCGAGCCCTTCTGCCGAATCTCCCGCATCGAAGCCTGATGAACCAGCTTTCCTCCGGCAATAATGCCGACATCGGTGCACAGCTTCTCCACAATTTCGAGAATATGCGACGTGAGAAACACGGTGGCGCCTCGTTCGACCGTGCGCTTGAGGGTGTCGCGCAAGGTGCGGGAGGAGACGGCGTCGATCCCTTCGAAGGGCTCATCAAGAAACAAGAGATCCGGATTCGAAATCAGGGCGGCTGCGAGCGCCAGCTTCTTTTTCATGCCATGTGAATACTCGAGGGTGAGCTTCTTTTCCTCGTTTTCAAGGCCCATCATTTCGAGCAGTTGCTGGCAGCGCTCCCGAACGGTCGGCAGCGGCAGTAAATACATCCGACCGATGAAGGTGAGATATTCGCGGGCCGTCAAATTATCGAAGAGGGCAAAATCTTCGGGCACTACGCCGATCCGTCGTTTGATCTCGCGACCGCGGTCCGGGTCGTCCATTGGCTGACCGAAGATCCGGTACGATCCGCTGGTGGGTGCGAGCAGGCCGGTCAACATTTTGATCGTTGTTGATTTCCCGGCGCCGTTGGGACCGAGAAAACCGTAAAACTTACCGACTTCCACCCGCAGCTCGAGGCCGTTCACCGCATAAAGGTTCCCAAAGCGACGTGTCAGAGCGCTTGTTTCGATCGCATAGGTCGATGATAAAATGGGGGCATTCATTGGTGTATGATTAGAGCAAGCCTCACGCCGGCACAATTTTGAAAGATCGCCCGGAGTCACGATGCAGAGACATTGAACAAAAACGAAATACTAACACGAGAACCATTGCACTTGCTGGGGCGCAGCGACCTTCGCCCACGAAAAGATCACCTGAAGCGAGGGTACGGCTAAACTCTGTTAGAAAACCTTCCCCAACTGGAAAAACCATTTCCGGTGGGCGCTGTCCCCCAAACTCCCCCCAATGAAGGCTGGACCCAGACCGGTTTCTACGGCCAGTCCCAAGGCGGCATCATTGGGCAGGCCTGTGACGTTCGGCAGGTGATACGCCTTTCCGATCTCATAGAGGCCTGAGATGTAAATGGCCCCGCCCAGAAAGGGAGGCAACTGTGCCAATCTGTGGAGATAGCCTGTCCGAAAATAAAAGTATTGGTTTGTCAGAAATTCATTGATGCCGTAAGCCGCCAGGCGTGAAGGCCCCCCCAGTGAAAAGGGTGGTAGTCCGGTCTGGCCGTGGCCAAAAGTCGTTCCTCCCGCGGCCACCAGGTAGACGGACGCAGGATTACTGACGGGTTGAAACACTTGAATCGTGGCTTCTGACAGCGGGAAACCGGACGTGGCGCCAAGATGGGCGTCAATCCATTGAGTTTTCCACTCCAACCCTACTCCTCGCCTCGGGATGACTGGACTGTCCAATCGGTCCATCACAAAACGAAGTGTGCTCGCCCCTGTTCTCACACTTCGGGACGGCAGCAAGGGACTGCCTATGCGCCGGCTGGCATTGAGGTAACCTACCTCATATCCCAGACGAAACTCGCTGAAACGATCGAAGGAGTACCCGATGTCCGCCCCTACTTCAGCCCGGTTCATACGGTACTCGGAAAGCAGGGAGTTTCGAGAGTAGATATTGAACGAAGAACTGCTTGCCCCAGCTCGAGGGGCAACAAACCACCGGCTGGATGAGGTCAGGGGATGGTAATACTCTGATCCGATTGCATACACAGATCCAATCGAAAGGTCGGATCGTAATTCAGAACGATATCCAGCCACATCCTGAAACGTCAGGCGTCCGCCAAATGAAAACTGAATGCTCTTGGGATCCGATCCATTAACGACGAATCCCGGCTTGAACAAGGGCGGCGCGTAGTCTTTCTCGTCGGCGAGGATGAGGAGTCCGGGAGTGTTGCCACGGTCAATGATCGTGTAGCTAAGACGGTTAAACCGGCCGACGCCGGTTAGGCGGGTGAGATCCCGGCCCAGTCGGGCCGTGTCTATCGGTCGGCCCACATATCCGGAGAGTTCCTTCTGAATGTCACGAGCCATTTCCGTGCTGGTCCCTCTCACCTCCACGAACTGGGGCGTGCTTGCCGAATTGATCCGCCTCGCCTCGCGCTGCGCAATGACGGCACGCCAGGCCTCTTCGCCAATCGAGAACTCTGTGAGAATTTTTTCTTTCTTTTGAGCAGCCGCATACCCCCTGGGAACAATCTCCTCCGCCTTTTTGAAGTCCAGCACGGCGAACCCACCCGTCTCGACCGTGATCAATAGGTCGGCCTGTTCCATTCCACGAAGCTCGTTGGCGCCGATCATCACCTCGATGGAGCGCTCGGCCACCCCCAAGAGAGAATTGAAATCCCTCGGACTGACTGGAGCAGAGGCCAGGTGGACAGCGATGACAAGGTCCGCACCCATCTGCTTCACCACGTCGGTGGGCAGGTCATTCAGCAAACCGCCATCCGCGTAGACGGTTCCCTCGTGTTTGACGGGCGAAAAAATTCCAGGCAACGACATCGTGGAGCGCAACGCCTCGGCAAGCGAACCTTCTTTTAGAACTACCTGCGTCCCGGAAACCAGATCGGTGGCCACACAACGAAAGGGAATGGGCAGATCGTCAAAATTGTTTGTCCCGGAATAAGGGAGGACGTAGCGGTCAACGATCAAGGATACCTCGTGGCCGGAGTTCAACCCGCTTGGCAGTTGCAGGCCATGCCGCAGCCCCACTATCAGACCATTGGGATTGGCGCGGAGATCTTCTTTGCGACGAAAGTCAAGGTCGAGATAGGGAGTCCGACCTGCCAACATTTTGTCCCAGTCAATCTCCTTAAGAAGTTCACGAATTTCAGCCGGTCGCTTGCCTGTCGCATACAAACCTCCGATCAGACCTCCCATGCTGGTGCCGGCGATGTAGTCAATGGGAATATGATGTTCCTCAAACCATTCCAACACGCCGATGTGAGCCAGGCCCTTGGCCCCTCCTCCCTCCAGTGCAATCCCGATCTTCGGGCGAGGGCGCGTTGGAGACGGCTGTTGCGCCGGGACGCAGGGACCCTGCCACAAGAGGAGCAAGAATAAGATGAGACCTGAACGTGTTTTCACAAATCCCTCCGCATTTTCCTTAATGAAGTGGCCGCTTTGATACGGGACGAAGGACACAGCTCTCTAAAGGATATTATGTTGGCTATCCATTGAAAAATCGAGGAGATTCATTATCCCATCAACCTTGGGAGTCGATCTTTGTCTGGAAATTGTGTGCTTCGGCGGATTGGAACCTGGATCTTACTAGGAGTCTGGACTGTGGAAATTGAGATTTCTTCGCAATGGGATCTGTGTCGTATCGGAGCGCCGTCACGGTCACGGGGAATCCAGCCGGCCACAATCCCCTTACGGTCTTGTCGCGCTTTCAATGAAGCGGGCAATGTTCTTCTTGAGCTCGGCGAGAGACTCCTCATGGAGGTACATCATGTGACCGGCCTCGTAATAATTCATGTGGATGTGATCCAGGAGTTTTTCAGGCAAGCCCAGGTGATCCATGGTGTACTCGGTGGCGAAGAAAGGTGTGGCGAGATCGAAGAGACCGTTTTCGACTTGGATCCGGAGGTGGACATTGGCGATCATTGCCTGCACCAGATCCCCCATGACATTTGGAGAACCCGGAAAGCCAAACCCCCGTGCCTCGCCGTGCTTCCAGTTCCAGTTCCGTCCGGCTTCACGATTTCCGAGAAGATAGTTCTTGTCTCCTCCAAATTTGAGCTCATCCCGGACATACTGGTTGAACGCTGCGGTAAACGCCCCGGACACCGCGGCACTTTGAGGATCATAGGTGGCGCTTTCGGCAAGCAGATCGTCGGTCGGGCCAGTAAACCGTGCATCCAGACGGCCGGTGGTCAGGCCCACGCTGCGCTGCAGTTCTTCTCTGAACTGGCTCAGGTTGACCCGCAGATTGGCCTTCAAGAGGTAAGCTTCACTGAGTCCAGTAAAGGCCGAAAGCTTTCGCGCCATCGTGTCTTTTTCTGTGGCGCTGAGCCTCACCCCTTTCATC